>JBOGYT010000232.1:0-4898 GCA_050696955.1 Solirubrobacteraceae bacterium
GGTGACGGGCGCGCGAGTAGGCCCCGGCGCGACGGGCGGCACGGCGGGCCGCGGCGCGGCTGGCGTGGGCGGCGGCAGATGCGGGCGTGTAGACACCCGGTGAGCGCGGAGAGCCCGTCGCCGCCTGCGACCGAGCCGCGGGCCGGTCGGGCTTGACGGCGCGCTCGATCTCGATCGCCGCCGTACCGGTCGTGGCGATGACGGCGGCGACGGCGATGCCCTTGGCGGCGCCGGGGAAGATCACCCAACCCAGGCCGCCGCCGGCGACGACGGCGCCACCGCCTCCGGTCGCTCCACCGGCGATTCCCAGCGCCCCGGCGGCTGCAGCGCCGGTGAGCCATGGGGAGATTGCGGGAAGATCGGCCCGGCGCGCGCCGATCCCGGCGTGGAAGGAGGAACAGCCGTCGCACGAGCGCAGATGGGCGCGAATGCGGCGCGCGCGCACGCTGCGACGGTCGCCGTCTGACAGCGCGTGGCGGATCGTGACGCAGTCGGCGTCGCGGCCGCCGGCGACGTCCAGCAGCGCGCTGCGAGCATCGAAGACCGCGCGGCGCGCGTTGGTGGGGCTGAGCCCGAGCGCGACGCCGATCTCGTCGTAGCTCAGGCCGCTGAGCTCGCGCATGACGAGCGCGCCGCGCTGGCGCTCGGGGAGCGCGCGGAGGTCCTGGACGAGCTGCTCGATCCGGCCGCGCTGTTCGGCGTAGACCTCGGGCGACGGGTGGGGCGCGACGAGCGGCTCGGTGTCGTCGGCCAGCTCGGCGTGCGGCTGGCGCCGGCGCAGGATCGTGACGGCCTCGTTGTGGGCGATGCGGTACAGCCACGGGCGCAGCGGCCGCCCGTCGTCGCGATCGGGGAGCGCTCGCAGCGCGCTCTCGAGCGCGTTCTGGGTCGCGTCGTGCGCGTCCTCGGCGTTCAGCAGGATCGAGCGGCAGTAGTTCAGCAGCGGCCCGTGGTAGCGCTCGTACAGCGCGGTGAACGCGCCGTCGTTGCCGGAAGCGGCTCTGCGAGCGAGCTTCTCGTCGCCGAGTTGCGACCACAGAGCGTCGCGGATCGTGCCTGTCCCAGGGCTCGTGGCGTACATCGTGAGGCTCTTATCGGCAGCCTCGCCGAAAACCCCGAACCGGGACTAGTCTTGGCGCGTACGTGCTGCCGCAAGCCTCCATCGGTTCGAGCGCCAGTTCGTTCTTCGACGCAGTGGGCTCGTTCTTCGACTCGCTGTCGCGCGTCGGCTGGGTGCCGCTGATCCTCGGCGCGATCCTGTTCGTCATCTACCTGACGCTGCGCTCGCGGGCGTTCTACAACACGCTGCGCGCCGCCTATCCGACCGAGCGGATCCCGTTTCGCAAGATCTGGGGTGCGTACATCGCCGCCTACGGCTTCAACAACGTCATCCCGGCGCGCGGCGGCGACGTCATCAAGCTGTTCCTCGTCAAGCAGTCGATCCCGAACGCGACGTATCCGGCGGTTGGCGCCGCGATCTGCGTCGAGGCGGTCTTCGACGCGTTCATGGCGATCTTCATCCTGACCTTCGCGTTCAGCCAGGGCGTGTTCCCCAAGCCGCCGGACTTCGCCAAGCTCGACGCGTTCGACCTCGCGTTCCTCGCCGGCCATCCGAAGTTCACGCTCTTCCTGCTGACGTTCCTGGCGATCGCCGCGCTCGTCGGCTTCGCGATCCTGTCCCAGCGCGTCAAGGCGTTCTGGGCGCGTGTGCGCCAGGGCCTGACGATCCTGCGCGACCGGCGCCGCTACCTGCGCGAGGTGTTCGCCTGGCAGCTGGGCGGCTGGTGCTTTCGCTTCGCGGCGTTCTGGTGCCTGCTCGAGGCGTTCAACGTCGGCGGCTCGGTCCGCAACGTGCTGCTCGTTCTCGGCGTCAACGCGGTTGCCGCCGTCGTCCCGTTCACGCCCGGCGGCGCGGGCGTGCAGCAGGCGCTGCTCGTGAAGGTCTTCGCCGGCAACGCGAGCGGCGCGACCGTGGCCGCCTACTCGGTCGGTCAGCAGATCGTCATCGCGGTCTCGACGCTCGCCGTGGGCTTCGGCGCGCTGCTCGGGATCTTCCGCATCCGCTCGTTCAAGGAGGCGATCCGGATGGGCCAGGCCGAGCGCGACGCGGAGAGGGCAAAGCGGGCCGCGGCGCAGGAGGCCTGACGCGCGTGCGTGTCGCATCTTCCCCGGCATGCAGGGAGAATCCGCCGTTGGGTCGCATCGCGCACGATGGATGTCGAGTACTCCCCGGCATCCGGGGAGAATCCGACATGGTGCGAAACCCAGCCCGCCTCAGGCCGCGCGGGCGAGTTATTGCAGGCCCTGGCGCGCCTCGCGCACGAGCGCGACGGCGTCGGGGAAGACGGTCGCCATGACGCTGCGGATCTGCTCGGCCTGCTGCTCGATCGTGCCCTGGATGTTCACGCGGTTGATCGCCGCCGTGGTCATCTCGACCGCGAGCTTGATCGCGTTGTCCGCCCAGACCATGCCCTGCTGCTGTTGCATCTGCTTGGCGAACTCCGCCATCCCGCGCTGGAGATCGTCAGAGTCGCCGAAGAGTCCACCGAAACCTTCCATCCATCCATGGTAACGAGGCGGCGATCCCGCGCCGCCGCAATCACTCCCACGCCTCGAGCAGCTCGTCGTCGCGCACGGCGCGGACCGCGCGCGCCGGGATTCCCACCACGACCGTTCGCGGCGCGACGTCCTTCGTGACGACCGCCGCGACCCCGACGAGGGCTTCCTCGCCGACCTGCACGGGCGGCATGATGATCGCCCCCGTGCCGACGCGGCAGGCGCGGCCGATCGTGACCGCGGGCGGGTCGCCCGCGTTGCGCCGGCGGCCCATCGTCGGATCGCCGACGAGGATGACCCGCGGGGAGATGAGGACGTCGGCGCCGATCTGCGAGAACGGCCCGATCGTGACGTCGTTCTGGATGCGGGTGCGGCGCCCGATCCGCGAGTAGCCGGCGACGCCGGAGTTCCGGCCGACGAGGGATTCCTCCTCCATGACGACGCCCCCCGCGATGATCGCGTTGTCGCCCACCCGTGCGCCGGCGAGCATCGTCGCGCCCTCGGCGAGGACCGTGCCGCTGCCGATCTGGCAGCCGTCGCCGATCCGCGTGGGCTTCCCATCCGGGGGGAGCGGGGACCGCGAGCGCGCGTCGCGCTGCTGCGGGCGGCCGAGGATCACGCCCTGGGCGATGATGACCCCTGCTCCGATCTGCACGCCCGCGTAGATCG
Source organism: Solirubrobacteraceae bacterium (assembly GCA_050696955.1). Classification (GTDB taxonomy): domain Bacteria; phylum Actinomycetota; class Thermoleophilia; order Solirubrobacterales; family Solirubrobacteraceae; genus CADCVQ01. Next base: position 3,226 of record JBOGYT010000232.1, read on the forward strand.
TCACGTGCGGGGCGATGAGCGTGTCGTCCGGGATGACGACGCCGGGCTCGACGTGCAGCCCCGGCGCGCGGTCGGAGGGGACGACGGCGGCGAACCGCGTCATCCGCGGCGAGCGAAGCGGTCGAGGACGCGGCCGGCCGCGAGCCCGGCGCGGGCGCGCCTGGTCGCGAGCAGCTCCTGGGCGTACTGGAGCTCTGACTCGGCGGCGATGGTGCGCTGCCGCAGCGCCGCGAGCTCGTGCTGGGCGGCGAGCGAGGCGCGGTTCGCCGCCCACGCGACGCGCGTGAGGCGCGCGATCTCCGTCAGCACCGAGGCCGGCACGGGCGCGCCGGCGCGCCCTCCGCGCAGGACGTCGACCAGCTGCTGGGCGTGCTTGCGCGCCCCGTGGTGGGTGCGCGCGAGCTCGCCGTTGATCCAGCCCATGTCGACGTCGTAGTCCGCGAGGTCCGCCGTGAGCTGCGCGGGGGTTCGCGGCGCGGGCGTGGCGAGTCCCGCGAGGTTGTCGGCCTCGAAGGCCTCGTAGTTGTCGGGCGTGATCCAGCCGTCGCCGCCGAACTGGTCGTAGACGTAGACCGCCCGCTCGGCCGCCATGCCCTCGAGCGCGGCGCCCGCCTTGGCGACGATGATGTCCGCGTCGCGGATGGCGGGGCCGGGATCGAGCTGCGGCCGCGTGAGGACGCCGATCTGCGTGCACGTCACCCCCTGGGCCTGCCACGCGTCGACGAGCGCCCGGCGGCGGTCTCCCGCGAGGTAGTTGCTCACGATGAGCGCGTGGCGCGGACGCTCGGGCAGCGGGCCGGTGCCGAGGAAGCGGTCGGTGTCGACGGGCAGGCGCAGCCGCACGAGCGGGACGTCGAGGGCGAGCGCTCGCACCCGTGCCGCCATCCGATCGGAGCAGGCGACGACGGCGTCGACGACGCCGGGCACGAGCACCGGTGCCTGGTGGTCGAAGGCGTCCGAGTGGACGACGTGCACGAGCCGCGCGTCGGGATAGCGCGCGGCGAGCGTCGCCGTGGACACCGCGTCGTTGGCCAGCACCGCGTCGCACTGCGCCGGCAGGTCGGCCGCGGTGCGGGCCACCATGATCGCCTGGCTGTCGGCGTGATCGGCCATCGGTCCGAGCTGCTCGGCGGTGAGCACCGTCTCGTGGCCGAGGCGCTGCAGCTCGCGCGCGACGAGGCAGACGTACGTCTCGGTGCCCGCCGGGTTGACGAGCGCCTGGGCCGCGATGACGATGCGCATCGCGGCTGTTCTATCAGCGGGCTACTCCGGGTGGCGCACGCGTGCCGGCTGCCGGATCCCGTTGTCCGGGTCCAGATCGTCGAACCAGTGCACGTGCTCCTGGACCGGCGCGACGCGCAGCTCGTAGTCGCCCTCGTCCCACGGCGTGAGCAGCGGGAGCGTGACGCGCGCGCTGCCGCCGGGCCGCAGCGGACGCGGAAGATCGACCCGCAGGCCGTCCAGGACCACGTTTCCGGCGCGATCGAACCAGCGGTAGGCCAGGCGCGTGGGATGCGATCCGGCCGACATGAGTCGTGCGCTCCCGACGTTGCGAACGGCGCAGGGAACGTGCAGCGCGTGGCGCGACGCAAACCGCGCCGGGAGATCGGCCTCAAGCCGCGTGCGGCACGCCGCCGGCGCCAGCGGCGGCGAGCCCGACTGCGGCCCGGCGC
>JBOGYT010000233.1:0-6944 GCA_050696955.1 Solirubrobacteraceae bacterium
CCCGTAGGACGCGAACCCCTAATCCAGAGTATTGAGTTAGACAGGCCAATCAGTAGTGCCGGAGGAGGGACTCGAACCCCCGACACGCGGATTATGATCGCGCGGCTTCGGATGCATGTCGGACCCGACCCCGCCGCCGCGACACGGCGTTGAGCCCAACACGGCCACCCCGTGGAGGAACGGCGCGGAGGCGATCGCCGAGGCGGTGCGAACACACGGCAGTCCGCCGCGTTCGTCCCCGTATTGCCGCTGTCCCGGAACCGTCCAGATCGGACTCTAAACTGCTCCATCGATGAGGTTTAGGCCATTGAATAGGCCATCGGGCCATTTAGGAGGTTGCGTCAGCCACCGGCGGGCGACCGCAAACCCCTCGTTTTCCAGCACTTCTGGGTCATGGGCGCGGCGGGTTTCGAACCTGCGACCTCTCGCGTGTGAAGCGAGCGCTCTCCCACTGAGCTACGCGCCCGGGGCGCTGCGTCCAAGGCAGCAGGCAAAACCCTAGCGCTCCGGGTGCCGGCGGTCGGCGAGCGGGCCAGTCAGACGGCGCGGGGTTCAAGCCCGCGCCCGCGCGCGTCGATCCGATGTCGTGTGCGCGTCGGGATCTTTGGCAGCTGTGTGACGCGCGACCTCTTCGAGGACGCGGCTGTGCGGCCGGCGCTCGCCCGCTACGCCTCGCGCTCCTCGCTCATCAGCGCGGTGGCTGCGCCGGTGGCGCTCGATGCGGAGCGTGTGCAGCTGGACTCCGCCTTCCAGCGGCGCTGCGTCATCGAGGACTTCGAGAAGAGCTTCCTGGGCGGGCTCGAGCGCGACCTCCTGGACTGGCTCGTGGTCGACCTCATCGACGAGCGCTTCGACGTCCTGCGCACGCCCGCCTCCTACGTGACCTGCTCGTCGGCGTACAGCAGGGCGGGCCTCGAGGACGACCACGGCTTTGCCCGCGTGCGGCGCCTGACCGGCGAGGCGGCCGCGCTGATCGAGCGCGCGGCGCAGGCATTCGCCGAGCGACTGACCGCGGTGCTGCCGGCAGAGCGCGTGATCATCCACCGCGCGCACTGGATGACGCGCTATCGCGATGGCGAGGAGCTGCACGCCTTCCCCGCAGACCGCGTCGACTTCGCCGAACATCACAACGCCGCGCTCGACCATGCCTATGACGTGCTCGAGCGCGGGCTCGGCGGGCGGGCCGCGACGATCGCGCTCGACCGCGGGCGCCAGTTCGCCGACGCGCGCCACCGCTGGGGACTGGAGCCCTACCACTACGACGCGAACTACAACGCGGCCGCGCTGGGGCGGCTGCGAGCACTCGTGAACCGCTAGGAGAGGTCGCGGAAGCTGCCGAGCTGCACGCCGCGTTCGCGCAGCGCATCGGCGACACGCGGATCGCACAGCGAGCGGAGCTCCAGCGGTCGCTCGACGGCGTAGGAGCTCTCGAAGTCGACGTCCTCGGCCGGATGACAGGCGAGCTCCGTGACGTCGTCCCCGAGGACGGCGACGAGCGCGATGAGGGCGTCCGCAGTGATGAGCTCGGGCAGCGGCTCGCCGCGGCGGCCCTGCCCGTAAAAGGCGCCGCAGTAGCGAACGCCGGACACGTGGCGGACGGGCACGCCGAGGGTGTCCGCGGCGCGCCGGACCGCCGAGCGCACCGGCTCGTCGCGGTGCACGTGCTGGTGGGAGTCGATGTGCGTCGGCGGCGCGCCGACGAGCCGCTGGAACTCCGCGAGCTGGCGCGCGAGCTCGGCTTCGACAGCGTCGCGATCGCCGGTGCGCGCGACGTCGTAGACCGAGCGCCACTCGTCATCGCGGTACTCCCACTCGCCGAGGTCGAGGTGCAGGCCGAGCCCGAGCTGCGCGTTCGCGCGCGCCGCCGCTGCCGCGGGCGCGGCGTCTGGGTAGCGGACCATGAGGCTCGTGCTCGTCACGATCCCGTCGCGGTGCGCTCGCAGGATGCCGCGGTTGATCGCGGCGCTGCGTCCGAAGTCGTCGGCGTTGACGACGAGCCGACAGGCCGCGCTCATGCGAGCTCCCGGGCGAGCGTGGTGGCCTCCGCGAGCCAGTCGTGGGCGTGCTCGGCCGGCGGCGTCCACTCGCGCGACCAGCCCAGCCACTGCACCGCGAGCAGTAGCCGGCAGTGCGAGAGCGCGTCGAGCAGCGCGGCATAGCTCGCGCGGGCGGCCGGCGGCAGCGCGCGCTGATAGGCAGCAGCGATCCGCTCGCGTCCCTGCGCGCTCCACGAGCCCGAGGTCAGCGCGGCAAGGTCGAGCAGGCCCGGGCCGATGCCCGCGAGCTCCCAGTCGACCGGCCGGACGCGCGGCTCTCCGCCCGTTCGGGAGATGAGCACGTTTGACGGGTGGTAGTCACCATGGACGACGGCGTACGGCCAGGCCGAAACGCGCGCGACGACGCGCTCCCAGATGGCGGCCACCTCGTCGAGGGCCCGGGGTGGGACCTGCTCGACCGCGCGCTCGAGCCAGCCGTCCAGGTATGCGGCGTCGTAGCGCAGAAGATGGCTGCAGCCCTGGGGCAGTGGGCGCGCATGCAGCCCGGCGAGCCACCGCGCGGCCGCTTCCCAGGCGCCGGCGTCCCCGACCTGCCACAGCGGGATGCCGTCGACGGCCTCGAGAAACAGCCAGCGCCGGCCGCCGCGCGCGACCGCGCCGTAACAGGCCGGAACGTCGTGGCCGCCGGGCGCCAGGACGTCGAGGTACGCCTCGGCCTCGCGGTCGGGATCGAGCAGCCGTGTTGGCTTGGCTCCGCCTGGGGCGGAGACGTCCTTGAAGACGATCCGCAGCGGCGCGCCTTGCCCGAACGTCACCTCGACGTCCTCGATCGCATGGCTGGAGCCGTACGCATGCGGCTGGCGCGCGAGTGCCCGCACGGGCTGGCGCAGGACGGTCTGCAGCGCGTCGCGCAGCTCCGTGTCGGCTACAGACATCCGAGCAGCCTCGCGAGCACCCGGTCGGAGCTGAACAGGTCCTCGGCCAGCGCGCGCGCCGCCCGCCGGTGGCGCTCGTAGCCGCCGCGCAGCTCGGCGACGCCGGCGACCGCTTCGTCGACCGTCGAGAATGCGAGCAGTCCCGCGCCCGTCGGGATGTCGGGCGCGAAGCCGGTGTCGAGCGCGAGCACCGGCCGGCCCGAGGCGAGGTAGCAGACGCTGCGGTCGCTGAACCAGCCGCACTTCGCCGTTGCGTAGCCGCTCTTGGCGAGCCCGAACTCTGCCCACGACCCGCGCACGAAAGCTGCGTAGGCGTCGGGGGTGCGGGCCACGGTGTCGGGATCGAGCAGCTCCCAACCGCGGCCGCTGAGCGCGGCCAGATCGCGCCACTCGTCGCGGTGGATGCCGAGCGCGAGCGCGAAGCGCGCGCCCGTGCGCTCGGGCAGCTCCATCAGTGCGCGCAGCGTGTGCGCCTTCTGGCCGTAATGCACGCCGTCGTGCTCGATCGAGCCGTAGGCGCGCCAGTGCCCGACCGTCGTCAGCGCGCAGTGCTCGACGCGGTCGGCGACCGGCCAGTGCTCGAGCACGATCGGCTGCAGGGTGGCGATCCAGTCGCGTCCGCAGGTCGGCACGCTGCAGCCGTCGCTGCCGATCCGCCCGCCGATCGTGACGAAGCGGTTGTGTCGATCGAAGCCGACGTCGAGGCCGTCGGCGGCGCACCAGAGCTGGGTGAACGCCGGATCGAGGTCCACGAACGTGCGGACGTCGAGCGCGGCGAGCAGCTCCTCGTCGGCGAGCAATCCCGAGATGTTCAGCAGGAGGTCGGCGCCCGCGGCGAGGTCGAGTAGGCCTCGGCGGTCGATGCCGGTGCATGCGCCGGTGGCCGGATCGAGCAGCGCGGCGCGGTCCTGCAGGTCGAAGCGCGTCACGAGCCGCTCGAAGTACGCGCGCGTCGCGGCGGTCGGCACCGCCGGCTCGACGAAGACGATGTCGTGCCCCAGCCGTCGCAGACCGAGGACGTACTGCAGCACGGCCCACGAGGCGCCGCCCTGGCCCGGGACGCCTGCCAGCATCCCGCTCACGACGATCCGCAGGCTCACGGCGCGAGCCCGGCGGCGTGAAGCAGTGGTGCGATCGCGCTCGTGCCGGCGAAGTGCTCAGCGGCGATCCGCCGAGCGGCGGCGCGGTGGCGCGGATAGTCCGAGAGCAGTTCCCGCGCCCCCGCGACGGCCTCGTCGAGCGTCGTGAACGCGAGCAGCCCCTCGCCGGTCGGCAGGTGCTCGGAAAAGCCAGTGTCCTGGACGAGCGCGGGGCGTCCGCAGGCGAGGTAGCGGACGGTGCGGTCGCTGAACCAGCCGCTGTGCGTGTCGACGTAGATGTTCTGCGCCGGTGAGAACTCGGCCCCCGACGTGCGCACGTAGCGGCGAAAGGCGCTGGTCGCCGCGAGCACGCCGGGATCGCTGAGCTTCCAGCCGTGCGCGCGCAGGCGCTCGATGTCGGCGCGGTCCCCGGGGTGGATGTCCAGCGCGACCTCGAAGTGGGCGTCGCGCACCTCGTCGCTGACCGCCATGAAGCGGCGAAACTCGTGCGCCTTGACGCCGTACCCGCGCCCGGCCCAGCTCGCCGGGCCGTAGGCGCCGCGCCAGCTCGCGACGGTCGTGAAGCGCCCCAGCGCGTCGCCGGGCGCGGCGGTCCAGCGTTGCAGCGCGACCGGTTGACGGATCGCGCGCCAATGCAGCCCGCCCGTCGGCAGCGCGCACCGGGGCGTGCCGACGTTCAGCCCGACGGTGAAGTGCAGGTCGTGCGCGGCGACGCCGATGTCGCGGCCCTCCGCGTGCCAGATCTGGGTGAAGCCCGGGTCGAGATCGACCAAGACGCGCGCGGGCAGCCGGCGCAGCAGCGGTTCCCAGCGCAGGTGGCCGCCGAGGTTGACGAGCAGCGCGGCGCCGTCGGCGCGCGCGAACAGCTCGTCGAGGCTCAGGGCCCCGCAGACGCGGGCGCCCTCGTGGCCGCCGTCCGGTCCGGGACAGACGAGTGCGCCGGTGAGCCCGAACTCATCCATCGCCGCGGTGAACGCGGCGAGGTTGGCGCTGTCCTCCAAGCGCGCGGCCGCGCCGCCGGCGTCGACGCAGTCGCGCTCGTCGATCTGCTCGACGAAGACGACGTCCAGGCCGGCGGCGCGCAGCGCCTCGGCCCAGCTCGTGCGCACCCAGATGCTGCCGCCCTGACGGTGCTTGTTGGCCACCGCGCCGCTGACGAGGACGGTCGTCACGCCAGCCGCTCCAGCAGCCGCCCGAGGACCTTGTCGGAGTCGAAGTGCTCCACAGCGAGCGCGCGCGCCGCGCGCGCGTGGCGGTCGCGGTCCGAGCGGATCGCGTCGACGCCGGCGACGGCCTCGTCGAGCGTCGAGAATGCGATCAGGCCCTCGCCGAGCGGATACAGGTCGCCGAGCCCGGTGTCCTGGGCAAGCACCGGACGGCCGCTGGCCAGATAGCAGATGCTGCGCTCGCTGAACCAGCCGCTCGCGCTGTCGACGTACATGCCCTTGGCGACCATGAACTCGGCCGCCGAGCGCTCGATGAAGCCGCGGTAGGCGATGGGCGTGCGGCCGGCGCGGGCGGGATCGACGAGCGTCCAACCGCCGTCGTGGAGCACGTCAAGGTCGGCGGTCTCGGCGGGATCGATCTCCAGCGCGAGCTCGAAGCTCGCGCCGCTGGCGCGCGGGAGGTCCGCGAAGCGGCGGAACTCGTGCACGCGCAACCCGTAGCGGTGGCCCTCGTAATCGATCGGCCCGTACGCCCCCCGCCAGCGCCCGACGGTCGTGAACGTGTCGTGCGGCGGCGGCGGCGCGACCGGCCAGCCGCTGAGCAGCACCGGCTGCGGGGTCGTGATCCAATCCAGCCCGCAGGTCGGGATCGTGCAACCCTCACGCCCGATCCGCTCGCCGATCGTCACGTGCGCGTCGTGGCCGGCGAAGATGTCGGCGAGGCCGAGCGCGCACCACATCTGGCCGAAGCCCGGATCGGTGTCGAGGAAGACCCGGCGGCGCGCGGCGCCGAGCAGCTCCTCGTCCTCGAGAAACCCCATCACGTTCAACAGCAGCTCGGAGTCGCGCACGTGCTCGAGCACCCGCTCGCGCTCGACGCCCGCGTGGCGACCCTCATCGAGCACGACCGACCAGGCGCCGTCGAGCTCGAACTCGCGCATGAGCGCGTCGAGATAGCGCAGGTTCACGGAGGCCTCGGGTGGGCAGGTGCGGCCCTGCCCGTCGCGGCACAGCGCGTTTTCGAGGCGGTCGATGAACAGCACCTCCCAGCCCAGGCGCCGGAAGCCGAGCAGATACTGCAGAAACTGCCAGGAGTGGCCGGCCTGGTGCGGCTTCTGGGCGATCGAGCCCGCGATCGTGATGCGGCCGGGCTCCCTCATCGCAGCTTGAAGACGGCGAGGTCGGCGTCGCGGTGCAGGGGCTCGCCGAGCTGCCCGGCGAGCTCGGGATAGTGCTCGAGCCACCACAGCGACGCGCTCGTGAACGCGAGGTGCGACAGACCGGCGCGGCGCTGCGCGTCGAGGTGGGCGACCGCCGCGGCGCCGTCGTGCGGGTAGCCGTCGGGCAGCGCGCTTCGGTCGGGGAAGTTGCGCCCCCGGCAGCCGCTGAGCGCCAGCAGCGTCGGGTCCCACTTCGTCACCGCGCCGACGCAGGCGTCGGCGGGGACGACGCGCTTCAGCGTCGTGGCGGCGCGCGCGAGCGTTGCCTGCCAGTCCGGGTCGGCCGCCGTCGCCGCCCGCAGCCGCTCGCCTGCGCGGGTGCCCGCGAGCCGCTGTGCGAGGCGCGCGCGCATCAGCCGGTCGGCGTGCAGGCAGCCGAGGAGATCGCCGTTGGCGGTGCAGCGCAGCAGCCGCCCCGTCAGCGGCCCCAGCGCGACCGGATCCAGTCCGGCGGCGAGCGCGACGGCCCGCAGCGACGATGCACGCTCGCCGCGGGTCAGCAGGTCGCCCGCGTGCGCCAGCGCCC
>JBOGYT010000234.1:0-8732 GCA_050696955.1 Solirubrobacteraceae bacterium
CCGCCGAGCCATTCCCACTGCAGCTCGACGCACGGCCAGACCCGCTCGGTGACCGCCCGCGCGAGCCGCGGCGAGGGCTCGGCGACGGGCCCGAAGTGCAGCGGCGGCCCGCAGCGCAGGCGAACCCGGTGCGGCCGGATGCGCCAGCCCTTGCGCACGGCCTCGGTGCCGATGACCGCAACGGGAACGACCGGCGCGCCCGTTTGGAGAGCGAGCCGGCCGAAGCCCCGCCTAGGCGGCCCGAGCGCGCCCGGCCGCGTGCGCGTTCCCTCGGGGAAGATGACGACGCAGTCGCCGCGTTCGAGGATCCGGCGCGCGGTGTCCATCGCGTCGCGATCGCCCTGGCCGCGGTCGACCGGGAACGCGCCGAGCGAGCTCAGCCACCACGCGACGAGCGGGTTGCGAAAGAGCTCGGACTTGGCGACGAAATACACCGGCCGCCGCACGAGTGTGCCGATCACGAACGGGTCGAGGAACGAGCGGTGGTTCGCGGCGATGATGACCGCGCCGTGTCGCGGGATGTGCTCGCGGCCGATTCGCTGCATGCGGAAGTACAGGACGAAGAACGGCTCGAACAGCGCGCGCGAGATCCAGTAGACGACATGGTTGACGCCGCGCCCGCGGGCACGCGCCAGGAAACGCTCGGCATCCATGCACGGGATACCCGTACTCGTGACGGGCGTTACAGTCCTTGAACGTCATGGTCCTCGATCGCGCCAAGACCGCCCGCGGCGCCCTCGCCGGTGCCGTCGCCGCAGGTGTCTGGGCCGCGCAGCAACCGCTCGACAAGCGGATCTTCGGAGTCGACTTCGACGACACCGAGTTGCTCGGCAAGGCGTTCACGCGCGGGCCGGCCTGGCCGGTCGTCGGCGCCGTGCTGCACCTCGGCAACGGCGCGCTCATCGGCGCGGCCTACGCGGGGCTCGCGCCGCGGCTGCCGCTGCCGTCGTGGAGCCGCGGCCCGATCGTCGCGCTGACCGAGCACGTCGCGACGTGGCCGCTGACCCTCGCCGTCGACCGCGTCCACCCCGCGCGCGACGAGCTGCCGCGGCTGTCGAGCAGTTGGCGCGCGTTCGCGCAGGCGACGTGGCGCCACCTCATCTTCGGCGTCGTCATGGGCGAGCTCGAACGGCGGCTGAACGCACCGCCCGACCCCGAGATCCCGACGTACGAGCACGTCGTCTCGAGCAACGGGCACGGCTCGCTCGAGCACGCGGCCGCCGGCAGCGGCAGCGGCAGCGGCGCGTAGGCGCGCGCCGATGTCGAATAGTCCCCACATGTAGGGGAGACGACGACATCCGCTCCCGATTCGCCCAGCTCGCGTGGACGGGATTGCTGCCCCTTAGCCCGTAGCCCGAGCCGACACCTCCAACGCCGCCCCGGCCCCGCGCGCGCCCGCGCTCCGCGGCGCCAGCTTGCGGCACAGGCGCACCGTCGTGCCGTTCGAGCTCGTCTGGATGTCGACGTCGTCCATCAGCTCGCGCATGAGCGGCAGGCCGCGGCCGCGGTCGCGCTTCGTGGCGGTCTGCCACGTCCCGTAGTCGCGCACGAGGATCTCGATCGTGCGCCGTGAGCGGGAGAGCTCGACGTCGAAGACGTCCGAGCCGAGTCCGTAGGCGTGCTCGATCGAGTTCTCGCACGCCTCGTTGCACGCCATCGTGATGTCGTGCATCTCTGTGTCGTCCGCCCCGGCCTCGGTCAGCCAGCGGCGCAGGACCGCGCGGGTCGCGGCGAGCGCTCCCGGCGAGCTCGACACCGGCAGTGCGATGCGCTCGGCCAGCGTCGTGTGCCCGTGCACCGCGAGCACGGTGACGTCGTCGGGATGGGTGGAGCGCGGATGGCCGCTGGCCTCGAGCAGGCGCTCGCACAGCGCGTCCACGTCGGCGTCGGCGTCGGCGTTCTGGGCCGCGTCGCGCAGGCGATTGAGCCCCACGTCGAGCGACTCGGTCGCCTCCTCGATGAGGCCGTCGGTGTACATGACGACCGTCGAGCCGGGCTCGAGCCGCGCCTCGTGCTGCGGGTAGCGCGGCGACTGCAGCACCCCCAGCGGCGGAGACGGCTCGTCGGCCAGATACCGCGCGCTGCCGTCGGGAGCGATGACGAGCGCGGGCGGATGGCCGGCGTTCGTATAGCGCAGGCGCCCGGTCGCCGGCTCGAAGATCGCCAGCAGGACCGTCGTCATGTTCGCCTCGCCGAGGCCGAGCGCGAAGCGGTTGAGGCGGTCGGCCATCGCCCCGCAGTCGTCGTCCTGCATGAGAAACGCGCGCAGCGCGCTGCGCATCTGGCCCATCGTGGACGCCGCGGCGATGCCGCGACCGACGACGTCGCCGACCGCGATGCCGACGCGCCCCCCGGGCAGCGCGATCGCGTCGTACCAGTCGCCGCCGACGGAGGTCCCGCTGCCACCGACGAGGTAGCGCGCCGCGAGCGACAGCCCGGGCACCGCCGGCAGGCTGTCAGGGAGCAGGCTGCGCTGGAGCTTCTCCGCGATCTCGTGCTCGCGCTCGTAGAGTTGCACGCGGGCGATCGCCAGCGCGGCGCGCGCCGCCGCGAGCGACAGCAGATCGACGGTCTCGCGGTCGAAGTCGCGCGGCGTCAGCGTCCCGACGTGCACGCTGCCGACGACCTCGCCGCGATCGATGAGCGCCACCGCGAGCAGCGACCGGACGGCGGGACCGAGCGACGAGGCGTCGATCTGCGCCGCCTGCACGTCCGCGATCGCCACGGAGCTGCCGTCCTGCGTCACGCGCAGGGCGACGTCGTCGAGCTCGATCAGGCGATCGCGCACGATGACGCTGTCGACCGACGATGCGCGTGCCGCGACCTGTTCCTCCCCGCCGATGAGCACGATCGCCGCGCGGTCGACGTCCAGGGCCTCCAGCAGCGATGCCATGAGCTGACCGAGCAGCTGCGGGAGATCGTCGGCACCGAGGACGGCGTCGGCGATCGACTGGGTGACGCGCAGGCGCTCGGACGCGGACTCGGCCGCGGCGCGGGCGAGCTGCGCGCGGATGAGCCGCTCGCGGTCGCGCTCCGCGCGCTCGCGCGCGCGCAGGTCCATGATCTGCAGGATGAGCTCGGGCGCCTCGCCGTGCCGCGAACGGGCGAGCGACGCGCTGACCTGGACGGGCAGCGAGGTCCCCGCGGGGCCCTTCAGCCGGCGCTCGATCTCGTACTGGTCTGAGCGACCGGCGAGCAGCTCCGCCCGCTCGGCCTCGTCGATCCCGCGCTCGTGCGCGACGCCCAGATCGTCGAGCGTGCGCCCGACGAGCTCGTCCTCGTGGCGCGACAGCATCGTGCACAGCGCGCGGTTGACCAGCCGCAGCCGCCCCTCGGCGTCCGCTCGGCCCATCCCGATCGGGGCGTCCTCGAACGTCGCGCGCAGCAGCTCCTCGCGCTGCGCGATCGCGCGGCCGCGCTCGTAGAGCTCGACGAAGACCTCGACCTTGGAGCGCAGCACGACCGGGTTCAGCGGCTTGAACAGGTAGTCGACCGCGCCCGATGCGTAGCCCTTGAAGACGTGGTGTGCCTCCTTGCTGATCGCGGTGACGAAGATCAGCGGCACCGTGCGCGTGCGCTCGCGCGCGCGGATGAGCTCGGCGGTCTCGAAGCCGTCGAGGTCGGGCATCTGCACGTCGAGCAGGATCACCGCGAACTCGTCCCGGAGCAGCGCCTTGAGGGCCTGCTCGCCCGAGCTGCACTTGACGAGCCGGCAGCCGAGCGGCGCGAGCACGGCCTCGAGCGCGAGCAGGTTCTCGGCGTGGTCGTCGACGAGCAGGATCGCGGTTTCTCTCATCGCGAGCACCACGCTCCCGGACCGCTGCCGCCCATGATCGAGCAATGACTCGATGTCAAGAGCGCGCTCCCTCCCGCGTGCCTGCGAGCGCCGCCAGCAGCGGGCCGATCCGCTCGAGCTCGACGACCTGCGCCTCCGGCGTGGCGGCGAGCGCCGCGTCGGGCATCTCGCGCCGGACCGCGGTCTGCGGATCCTGGACGATGGCGGCGCCGCCGCGGGCGGCGATCCGCCGCAGGCCCTCGGCGCCGTCGGCGTTGGCGCCGGTGAGGATGACGCCGGCCGCGCGATCGGCGTAGGCGTCGGCCGCGGACTGGAAGAGCACGTCGATCGAGGGGCGGCTGTAGTGCACCTGCGCGTCGAGCGACAGCGATACCGCGCCGGGCTCGACGAGCAGGTGGTAGTCCGGCGGCGCCAGGAGCACGCATCCGGCCCGGAGCTCCTGCTTGTCCTCGGCGTCGACCACCGCGAGGGCGCAGCGTATGTCGAGCAGGTGTCCGAGCGCGGCCTCCTCGCCGTCGGGGCTACGGTGCTGGGCGACGACGACGGCCGCGCCGAAGCGCGCGGGCAGCGCCCCGAGCACGGTCCCGATGGCGTGCATCCCGCCCCACGACGCGCCGATCGCGACGAGCTCGACGCTCATCCGCGCCGCCTGAAGATCTTCTCGTTCTCGTCCAGCGCCTCGTAGCGCGCGGCGTGGCTCGAGCGGCGGATCGACTCCTTGCGCCCGAGCGCGAGGATGCCGAAGCGCGTCAGGCTCTCGGCGAAGAGGGCGAGCACCTCCTCCTGCAGCACGGAGCCGAAGTAGATCATCACGTTGCGGCAGACGATGAGGTGAAACTCGTTGAACGAGCCGTCGGTGACGAGGTTGTGCTGGGCGAAGACGACGCCCTCCGCGAGCGACGGATCGAAGCGGGCGCTGTCGCCATCCGCGGCGTAGTAGGACGAGAACGCCTCCGACCCACCGGCGCGCAGGTAGTTCTCGGTGTAGCGCTGCATCCGCTCCAGCGGGAACGCGCCGGACTGCGCGCGCTGCAGCGCGGCGCTGTTGATGTCGGTGGCGTAGATCCGCGTGCGCTCGAGCAGCCCCTCCTCGCGCAGCGCGATCGCCAGCGAGTAGATCTCCTCGCCCGTCGAGCAGCCCGCGTTCCAGATGCGGATGAACGGATAGGTGCGCAGCAGCGGGAAGACGCGCTCGCGCAGCGCCCGGTGGAAGCCCGGGTCGCGGAACATCTCGGTGACGTTGATCGACAGATCGCGCAGCACGCGGTCCATGCACGACGAGTCGTGCAGCAGGCGCTCCTGGAGGCCCGACAGCGTCTGCAGCCCCTCGGCGTAGACGCGATGCCAGAGCCGGCGGCGCAGCGACGCCAGCGCGTAGCCGCGGAAGTCGTAGCTGTAGCGGCGGTGGATCGCCTCCAGGAGCAGGTCGATCTCCAGCCGCTCGCGCGCCTCCTCCTCGTTGTCTGTGATCACCCGTACAGCCATACGCGCATCAGCGAGATGAGCTGCTCGATGTCCACCGGCTTCGTGATGTAGTCCGATGCGCCCGCGGCGATCGACTTCTCGCGGTCGCCCTTCATCGCCTTCGCCGTCAGCGCGATGATCGGCAGCTCCGCGAAGCGCTCATCCGCGCGCAGGGCGACGGTCGTCTCGTGACCGTCCATCTCGGGCATCATCACGTCCATCAGCACGAGGTCAACCCCCGGGTCGGCGTCGAGCGACTCGATCGCCTCGCGGCCGTTCTCGGCGAAGCGCACGTTCATCCCGCGCGCCTCGAGCGCGCTCGTCAGCGCGAACACGTTGCGCACGTCGTCGTCGACGATCATCACGCGCTTGTTCTGAAGCGCCGCGTCGGCCATGTGCAGCTGCTCGAGCACGCGGCGGCTCTCGGCCGGCAGCGCCGTCTCCGGGCGGTGCAGGAACAGCGAGGTCTCGTCGAGCAGCCGCTCGGGCGAGATCGCGTCCTTGACGATGATCGAGTCGGCGTAGCGGCGCAGGCGCGTCTCCTCGCGCCGCGTGAGCTGCTTGCCCGTGTGGACGATCACCGGCACGTCACGGTGGCGCTCGTCGGCCTTGAGGTGGTCGAGCAGCGCGAAGCCCGTCATCTTCGGCAGCTTGAGGTCGAGCACGATGCAGTCAAAGCGCCGGGAGTCGAGCGCGACGAGCGCCTCCTCGCTCGAGGCCACGGCGGTCACCTCGACGTCGTCGCCTGAGCCGACGAGCTCGGACACGCTCAGGCGCTCGCTCTCGTCGTCGTCGACGAGGAGCAGCTGGCGCACCGGCCGGTCGAGGAACTCCGCCGCGGCGGTAAACGTCGCAGCGAGCGCATCGCCGGCCGCCGGGCGATCCAGGAACCCGGCCGCGCCGGCGCGCAACGCGTCGTAGCGCTCGTTCGTGTCGGCGACGACGTGCACGGGCACGTGGCGCGTGCGCGGGTGGTGCTTGAGCTGGTCGAGGATGCCCGCTCCGCCGCGGACCGGAACCGTGAGCAGGATCACGTCCGGGCTGAGCTCGTGCGCGAGCGCCAGCCCCAGGTTGCCGCGCAGCGCGATGACCCCGCGGAAGCCGCGCGCGCGGGCCTGCTCGAGCGCGCGCCCGGCCGCCTCGGGATCGTCCTCGACGATGAGCGCGACGCGATCGCCGTCGACGATCAGCGGGCGGTCGTCGGGTGGCGCCACCGGCTCGTCTTCCGGGATCCCGAGATCGAGGTCGACCAGCTCGAAGGAGGTCTCTGCCGGCGGCTCGACCGGCACGGGCGGCTCGGTGTAGTTCGGGAGCAGCAGCGTGAAGGCGCTGCCGCTGCCGGGCGCGCTGGCGACCCGGATCTCGCCGCCGAGCATGCGCGCGATCTCGCGGCTGATCGTGAGCCCGAGACCCGTGCCGCCGAAGCGCCGGCTCGTCGTGCCGTCGGCCTGCTGGAAGGCCTCGAAGATGAGCCGCAGCTTGTCCTCGGCGATCCCGATGCCGGTGTCGCGCACGGTGATGCTCAGCACGTACGGCGTCCCGTCCTGCGCTTGCTCCTCGGTGCCCGCCAGCTCGAGCGCCACCGTGCCGGCCTCCGTGAACTTGAAGGCGTTGGAGAGCAGGTTGCGCAGCACCTGCTGGAGGCGCTGCTCGTCGGTGAGGATCGCCGGCGGCGCATCGGCCGCGGTCTCGATCGCGAACTCGAGACCCTTCTGCTCGGCGACCGACGCGAACGCCCGCTCGACGTAGTCGGGGATCGAGCCGACCTCGAGCTGGCCCGGGCTGATCTCCATCTTGCCCGCCTCGACCTTCGAGAGGTCCAGGATGTCCGAGATCAGCGTCAGTAGGTCGGCGCCGGCGGTGTGGATCGTCGACGCGAACTCGATCTGCTTGTCGGTGAGGTTCTCGTCGGGGTTCTCGGCCAGCAGCTTGGAGAGGATGAGCAGGCTGTTGAGCGGCGTGCGCAGCTCGTGGCTCATGTTCGCGAGGAACTCGGACTTGTACTTCGAGCTCACCGCGAGCTGCTCGGCCTTCTCCTCCAGGCTCTCGCGCGCGCGCTCGATCTCGGCGTTCTGGATCTCGATGTCGCGGTTTTGCTGGCTGAGCAGCTCCGCCTTCTCCTGGAGCTCCTCGTTGGTCTGCTGGAGCTCCTCCTGCTGGGTCTGCAGCAGCTCCTCGGAGGCGCGCAGCGACGACGTCTGCTGCTCGAGCTCGGCGTTGGAGCGCTTGAGCTCCTCCTGCTGGGACTGCAGCTCCTCGGACTGAGACTGCAGCTCCTCGGCGAGCGACTGGGACTGCTCGAGCAGCTCCTCCGTGCGGCGGTTGGCGATGATCGCGTTGAGCACGACGCCGAGCGTCTCGGCGAGCTGCTCGAGGAACGCCTGGTTGACCTCGGAGAACTCGCGCAGCGACGCGAGCTCGACGACGGCCAGCACCTGCTCCTCGAACAGGATCGGCATGACGACGATGTTCACCGGCTTGGCCTCGCCGAGACCCGACGTGACCTTCACGTAGTCCTCGGGCGCGTTCTGAATGAGGATGCTCTTGCCCTCGAGCGCCGCCTGGCCGACGAGCGCCTCGCCGATCTTGAAGCGGTTGGAGACGGTCTTGCGCTTCTTGTAGCCGTAGCTGGCGATGAGGCGCAGCTCCGGCTCGGAGCCGTTGTCGGACTCGGCGAGGAAGAACGCGCCGTGCTGCGCGGTCACGAGCGGCGAGATCTCCGACATGATCAGGCGCGACACCGTCGCGAGGTCGCGCTGTCCCTGCATGAGGCCCGAGATGCGCGCGAGGTTCGTGTTCAGCCAGTCCTGCTCGGCGTTCTTCTGGGTCGTCTCGCGCAGGTTGGCGATCATCTGGTTGATCGTGTCCGAGAGCTCGGCCACCTCGCCCTGGGCCTCGACCGCGATCTGGCGGGTCAGGTCGCCCTGCGTCACCGCCGTCGAGACCTCGGCGATCGCGCGTACCTGCGTCGTGAGGTTGCCCGCGAGCTGGTTGACGTTCTCGGTCAGGTCGCGCCACGTGCCCGACACGCCCTCGACCTCGGCCTGACCGCCGAGCACGCCCTGCGTGCCGACCTCGCGCGCGACGCGCGTCACCTCGTCGGCGAACGACGAGAGCTGATCGACCATCGTGTTCAGCGTCTTCTTCAGCTCGAGGATCTCGCCGCGCGCATCGACGGTGATCTTCTGCGACAGGTCGCCGTTGGCGACGGCGGTCGCGACCTGCGCGATGTTGCGCACCTGGTCGGTGAGGTTGCCGGCCATGAAGTTCACGTTCTCGGTGAGGTCGCGCCACGTGCCGCTGACGCCCTTGACCTCCGCCTGGCCGCCGAGCTGGCCCTCGGTGCCGACCTCGCGCGCGACGCGCGTCACCTCGTCGGCGAACGACGAGAGCTGGTCGACCATCGTGTTGATCGTCTCCGACAGCTCGAGGATCTCGCCCTTGGCGTCGACGTCGATCTTCTTGCTCAGGT
>JBOGYT010000235.1:0-12541 GCA_050696955.1 Solirubrobacteraceae bacterium
GCCGCGGACCGGCGCGGCCGTGGCCGCCGCGGTTGCGCCGCGCTCCGACGAGCTCGGGGTGATGCTGCCCTACTCGCCGCTCCACCACCTGCTGCTGGCGGATGTGGGCGCGACTCTCGTCATGACCAGCGGCAACGTCTCCGACGAGCCGATCGCCTTCGACGACGACGATGCGCGCGAGCGGCTGAGCCGGATCGCCGATCGCTTCCTCATCCACAACCGGCCGATCGCGACGCGCACCGACGACTCGGTCGTGCGCGCCGTGCGCGAGCGGCCCCTGCTCCTGCGCCGCTCGCGCGGCTACGTGCCGGCCGGTATCGGGCTGCCGATCACGTGCATCGCGCCGATCCTCGGCACGGGCGCCGAGCAGAAGAACGCGTTTTGCATCGGCACCGGCGATCGTGCCTGGGTGAGTCACCACATCGGCGACATCAAGAACTACGAGACGCTCGCCTCGCTGCAGGACGGCATCGCGCACTTCGAGCGCCTGTTCGAGGTCGCGCCGGTGCTGCTCGCACACGACCTGCACCCCGACTACCTGTCGACGTTCTACGCGCGCCAGCGCGAGGAGGCGGGCGGGGTCGCGCTGACCGGCGTGCAGCACCACCACGCCCATCACGCTGCCACGCTGGCCGAGCACGGCGAGACGAACCTCGCGGTCGGGGCGATCTTCGACGGGACCGGCTATGGCCTCGACGGCACGATCTGGGGCGGCGAGTTCCTCGTCGCTGGTCTCGTGGACTTCCAGCGTGTCGGCCATCTGTGGCCGGTGCGCATGCCCGGCGGCGACCGCGCCGTGCGCGAGCCGTGGCGGATGGCGTGTGCATGGCTGACGGTCATGACCGAGCAGCTCGCGGCGGCGGGCGCCCGGTTCCCGGCGGCATTCGAGCCGATCGCGCAGCAGCGCTGGAGCATGGTCTCCCGGCTCGTGCTCCAGGGCACCGGCTCGCCGTACACGTCGAGCGCCGGGCGGCTCTTCGACGCGGTGGCGGCGATGTGCGGCGTGCGCCTGGAGGTGAGCTACGAGGGGCAGGCGGCGATCGAATTCGAGGCGCTGGCCGAGCCGGGCGAGGCCGAGCCCTACCCGTTCCGGGTCGACAAAGGGGACATCGGCCGTAGGTCGCCGGTGCCGGCGACCGAAGGGCGAAACCCTCTTCCCCTCATCCTGGACCCGCGGCCGATGATCATCGCGCTGCTCGCCGATTTGGCCGCCGACGTGCCGGTCTCGACGATCTCGGCGCGCTTCCACGCCGGCTTCGCACAGTCGACGGCGCAGGTCGTCGAGCTCATCGCGCGCGAGGCGAGCCTCGACACGGCCGTGCTGTCGGGCGGCGTGTTCCAGAACCGGCTGCTGCTCGACCTGACGGCGGAGGCGCTCGAGGCCGCCGGCCTGCGCGTCCTCGTACCCGAGCTCCTGCCGCCCAACGACGGCCAGATCGCGTACGGCCAGGTTGCGGTCGCGGCGGCTCGACACGGCGCCTGAGCGGCGTATTCTCAGGGGCGTATGGAACGTTTTGCCCTCAGCGAGCGGTGGTGCGGCTGGAAGGACCTGGACGCGATCTTCACGGCCGCACGGGCGGCCATGGAGGCCGGGCCGTTCGACCCGCCCGTGTGCGAGGTGGTCTTCGATCCGGACTTCGACCCGTTCACGGTGTACAGCCTCGAGGAGGCGGCCCAGCACCTGCACAACCACCCCAAGGTGATGTCGATGGAGATCTCGCTCTCGCACATCGACGACGACGAGGCGCGCATCGTTCTCGAGTACAACGGTCACTGGCTGCAGCTCAACGGCTACGGCAGCAACTGGGCGCGGGCTCCGCAGGCCTACGACGCCGCGCGGGTCGAGCTCGCGCTCGTCTACGGGATCACGACGTTCAAGCTGCCGGAGCTGCCCTACGACACGGTGGCGGAGACGCGAAAGCGCTTGGTCATCGAGGACCTCGAGGCGGCGCTCGGAGAAAGCGACGACGAGAGCCTCAAGGATCTGTAGAGCCGGGACGGCGCGTCGACCACTCGTCGTCCTGAAGCACGTCATCGCTCCCCGGGTCCGCCCAGTCGGGCATGGCCAGTGAGCCGTCCGGGTTCTCCATGATCTCGTCCGGCGGCCAGCGCTGGGCGTAGGGCGGGCGCTTCCAGACCCATTGCTCGCCGGTGTAGGCGTAGTGGAAGCGGATCACGGCCATGAGGTCGCGGCGGTGCTCCGGGCACGCGTAGCGGCGCGGCCCGAGCAGTCCGCCGGCGTGCCACACGAGCCAGCGCCCGGGCATCGCGTCGATGAACTCGCCGAACAGGTCCTCGCGGGTCGATGCGCCGATGGAGCTGCGTGTGGCGTCATCCGGCAGGCAGCCGCAGATCTCGCAGCGAAACCAGTACCGCATGCCCATGGGGCCATCATGCCCAATCAGGGCGGCTGTTCATAGCCGAGTTTGCGGCACTACCCGGAGAACCATTTCGCCCTCCGGTCGCCGGAACCGGCGACCTGCGAGAACCATTTCGCCCTCCGGTCGCCGGAACCGGCGACCTGCGGGCGACGTTACGTCAGTGGCCGTGCTCGTGAACCTCTTCGAGGCCCTCCTCGTGCACGTGCGTGTGGACGTGCGTCTCTCCGTCGTGCGTGTGCTCGTGCTCGTGCTCGACGTGCTCGTGGTCGTGGTCGGTGTGTGCGTGCTCGTGCGTCTCGCCGTCGTGCTCGTGCTCGTGGGCGTGATGCGTGTCGTGGGTGTGCTCGTCCATCGGGCTGCTCCTTCGCTCATTGCGGTACGCGCATGCTCACATGCCGTGCATGTCCAAGGCAACAGCCCCGAACGGCCGCGTCGTGGTGACAGGCACTCATTACCGGGTCGGTCACTATTGCGATCCACTCGTGATAACGCTAGGGTGGCGCCGTGCTCGCCACGGCGGCCAGGGGAACGACACTCATCGCCGCGGGCGCCGTCGCGTTCGGGGTCTCCGTGGCCGGCTGTGGCGACGACGAGTCCTCGCCATCGTCCGACACCGACATCTCGGTGGCCACGACGGTGGCGCCGATCACGAGCATCGCCGCGAGCATCGGCGGCGATCGCGTGAAGATCACCGGGATCGTTCCGGAGGGGACGAACTCGCACACGTTCGAGCCCAAGCCGAGCGTCGCCGAGCTGCTGTCGACCGCCGACGTGCTCTACATCAACGGCCTGAAGCTCGAGGAGCCCACGAAGGAGCTCGCCGACGAGAACCTCAAGGACGGCGGCGAGATCGTCGAGCTCGGCACGCGGGCCATCCCCGAGAGCGAGTACGCCTACGACGTCTCGTTCCCGAAGTCCGAGGGCAAGCCGAACCCGCACCTGTGGACCGACCCGAAGTACGCGCTGAAGTACGCGCAGATCATCCGCGACGACCTGTCGAAGCGCGATCCGAGCAACGCGGGCTACTTCGCATCGAACTACGAGAAGTTCGCGGCGCTCGTCGACGAGCTCGACCAGGCGATGCGCGCGGCCTTCGCGACGCTGCCGGCAGGCAAGCGCAAGCTGCTCACCTACCACGACGCCTACGCGTACGTCGCCCGCGACTACGACTGGGACGTCGTCGGGGCGATCCAGGTCTCCGACTTCGACGATCCCACCCCGGGGGAGGTCGCGAAGCTCATCGATCAGGTCCGCCGGGAGAAGGTCCCGGCGATTTTCGGCTCGGAGGTCTTCCCGAGCCCGGTCCTCGAGCAGATCGGCAAGGAGACCGGCGTGAAGTACGTCGACGTGCTGCGCGACGACGACCTACCGGGCGAGCCGGGTGAAGCGCGTCACTCGTGGGTCGGGCTCATGCAGTTCGACTACGTGACGATGACCGAGGCGCTCGGCGGCGATGCCGCGGCGCTGAAGGCCCTCAGGCCGCGCAACGTCGCGCCCGACACGGCGGACTACCCGCAGTGACCGCGACGCTCGTCACGCTCGACGGCCTGAGCTGCGCCTACGGCAGCGAGCGGGTGCTCCGAGACGTCGATCTCGAGATCGCGGCGGGAGAGTTCGTCGGCATCGTCGGCCCGTCCGGCTCCGGGAAGACGACGTTGCTGCGCGCGATCGCCGGCGCGATCGAGCCCGTCGCCGGCCGCATGGTGCGGCGCCCCGGGCTGCGCGTCGCCTACGTCCCGCAGGTCGAGACGATCAACTGGACCTTCCCCGTCACCGTGCACGAGTGCGTGCTGATGGCGCGCGTCACCGGGCGGCGGTTGCCGTGGGCCAGCCGAGCCGAGCGCACCGCGGTGGCCGAGGTGCTCGCTCGTCTCGGGATCGAGGAGCTCTCCCAGCGCCACATCCGCGAGCTCTCCGGCGGCCAGCAGCAGCGCGTGTTCATCGCCCGCGCGCTGCTCGGCGAGCCCGAGCTGCTGCTCATGGACGAGCCCGTCTCGGGGGTCGACGTGCGGCTGCGCCACGAGGTGCTGCACCTGCTCGAGGAGCTCAACGCGCGCGGCCTGGCGATCGCGCTGACGACGCACGATCTCAACGGCATCGCCGCCCACCTGCCGCGGCTCGTGTGCCTGAACGGCAGCGTCATCGGCGCGGGAACGCCGGCCGAGGTGCTCACGCCGGACGTCCTCGAGCGGACCTACGGGGCGAGCATGGCCGTGCTCGAGCACGGCGGCATGCGGGTCGTCGTCGACGGCTACCGCCACGGCCCGGCGCACGAGCACGGCGTCCCAGACATCACGATCGAGGAGCCGGTCACGTGATCGAGGAGCTCCTGCGCCCGTTCGACTTCGAGTTCTTTCGCAACGGGCTCATCGTCGCGACCCTGGCCGGCGCGCTGTGCGGGCTCATCGGCGTGTACGTCGTGCTCAAGGGGATGAGCTACATCGGCCACGGCCTGTCGCACGCGCTCTTCGGCGGCTTCGCGGCGAGCGCGCTGCTCGGTGTGAACTTCCTCCTCGGAGCGGGCGCCTGGGGGATCGCGTCGGCGCTCATGATCAACAAGGTGACCCGCCGGCGGGTCATCGGCTCGGATGCGGCGATCGGGGTGATCACGACGGCGTCGTTCGCGCTGGGCCTGGCCCTGTTCGCGCTCTTCGGGACCGCGGGCACGAACTTCGACGCCGCGCTGTTCGGCAGCATCCTCGGCGTCGACCTGCAGGACGTCATCGCGCTCGCGGTCGTGAGCCTGCTCGCGGGCGCGCTGATCTTCCTGCGCTACCGGGCGCTGCTCTTCACGACCTTCGATCCCGAGGTCGCCGAGGCCTCCGGGGTCAACACCGCCCGCATGGACGCGCTGCTCATGGTCGTCCTCGCGGGATCGATCCTCGCGACGATGCAGGTCCTCGGCGTGACGCTCGTCGCGGCGGCGCTCGTGATCCCCGCGGCGATCGCGCGCATGCTGACGAACGCGTTCAGCCGGATGCTCTGGATGTCGGCCGCGATCGGCGCCTCGTGCGGCTTCGTCGGGATGAACCTCAGCTACCACATGGACGTCCAGTCGGGGCCCGCGATCGTGCTCGTCGCCGCGACGCTGTTCGCCGCCGTCTTTCTCGTCACCGGCCCAGCCGGTCGCCGGCGACGGCTGCCCGCCGCCGCCTGACGTCAGTGGCTGTGGCTGTGCGCCGCGTGCCTGCGGTGTACGCCCTTCGCCGCGCAGTCCGGGCACAGCCCGACGATCGGGAAGTGGGAGAAGCGCGCCTCGAAGCCCGACAGCTCGCGCACCGCGTCCCGCACCTCATCGAGCGCCGACGGCTGCACCGACTCGAGCGCCCCGCACGACTCGCACGCGATGTACTCGCGGTCGCCGTAGCCCTCGAGGACGTAGCGGCCGGGACCGTGGCCGGCGTGGAAATGGCGGACGAGGCCGAGGCTGCCGAGCGTCTCGAGGTTGCGGTACACAGAGGCGATGTCCGACTGCGTCATGCGCCCGCCGAGACCGTCGGCGATGTCCTCTGCCGAGATCGGACCCTTCGCCGCGAGCAGCGCCTCGAGCACGAGCCGGCGCGCGGACGTCAGGCGCAGGCCGCTGTGCCGTACGGCCTCGATCGCCTCGTCGAGGTCAGCGACCACGACGGGTTGGCGGTCCGGTGAAACAGTCACGTCGTCCTGCCCTCCTGATCGACCCCGCGTCCGGGCGTCAAGCCTAGTGGACCCGTTCGCAAGTCCTGCGGGTTCCCGGCGGCGCGTCCCCGCCCGTGGCGTCATCCTCGGTCGGCGCCGTGCTGCCGGCACGGCTGCCTCCCTGCGTCTTCGCCACAGACGACGACGCATCCACCGGATAGCCCACACGACGTGCGGACGAATCCACTAGCGGCGCGAGCGGCAGGGCTACGGGCGGCGGGTCAGGCGGCGAAGCGGCGCGCCTCGCGCTCGGCGTAGTACGCCTCGAACTGCTCGTGCAGCTCGCGGCTGCGCGCGTCGTCCAACGCGTTGCGATGGCGCAGCGGCGCGCTGTCGTCGGCGGGCTCGTAGCTGCGGCGGGTCCCCCCGTGGCATTGCGGGCAGGCGCCGTCCTTCGTCTGGTACGGCCACCAATAGGCGTGGCATTCTGAACAGTAGTGCGACATGTTTCGGGCTCCTTTAGGAGCGAAATCGTCACAAACCGCACGAACTTGAGCAGAACCTTCAATCGTTCGGCGGAGGGTTGAGCAGAGCGCCGATCACGCCGCAGGACAGCAGCGCAAGCACGAGCACCGAGACGAACGTCAGCACCGTCACGCCGTCGCGGACGGCGGCCGCGACGGTCAGCACCGCCAGCCCGACGATGAAGACGAGCACGGTGGCGAGGGTCGCTGTGCGCGCGTTCAATAGACGGGGTAGCGCGGCGGTGGGCTGTAGTCCTTGTCGCGGCTGGCGAACAGCTTGATCGCCAGCAGGCCGAACAAGAAGCCGCCGATGTGCGCGAAGTACGCGACGCCGCCGCCCTGCCCGGTCGGGTCCGCGAGATCCAGGGCGCCGAAGGCGATCTGCTGGAGGAACCAGAAGCCGAGGATCACGAAGGCCGGCAGCTCGAGGATCGTGAAGAAGAAGATGATGAAGATCACCGTGATGATGCGCGCCCGCGGGTGCAGCAGGATGTAGCCGCCGAGCACGGCGGCGACCGCGCCGGACGCGCCGATCGTCGGAACGACCGCGTCGGGATCGATGGCGACCTGAAGGGCCATCGCCGCGAGGCCGCCGAGCAGGTAGAAGACGATGAACTTCGCGTGACCCATCGCGTCCTCGACGTTGTTGCCGAAGATCCACAGGAACAGCATGTTGCCGCCGAGGTGCAGCAGGCCGCCGTGCATGAACATCGACGTGAACGGCGTGATGATGGTTGGTGCCTGGTCGTCGAAGGCCACGGGGTCGCAACCGAGCACGAGCCCCGCCATCGTCTGGACGATGGCGCAATGGTCGCCCGGGTGCGTGATCTCGTACGGGAACGCGCCGTAATCGATGAGGTGCTCGAGGTAGTGCTGCGAGCTGGGCTCGCTGAACGCGATGCCGCCTCGCTGCCACAGGAAGTAGACGAGGACGTTGAGGACGATCAGCGAGATCGTGACGTACGGCGTCCTCTCCGTCGGGATGTTGTCCTTGAGCGGGAACATGCGCGGGCGTCGCGCGTGACCCTACCCGCCGTCGCGACACCGTACCGGTCAGGCGGTGGCGGCGAGCGGCCCGCTGCCGGGCTCGTCCTGCGCGATGTGCTGGTCGGCGTGGTAACTCGAGCGTACGAGCGGCCCCGCCGCGATGTGGTCGAAGCCGAGCTCGTAGGCGGCGTCCTCGAGTGCCTTGAACTCGTCGGGGTGCCAGTAGCGCACGACCGGCAGGTGGCGCTCGGTCGGTCGCAGGTACTGGCCGACCGTGAGCACCTGGACGCCGTGCTCGCGCAGCGCGGCGAAGGTCTGCACCATCTCGTCGTGCGTCTCGCCGAGTCCGACCATGAGCCCGGACTTCGTCGTCACCTCGCCGCCACCCATCTCCTTGGCGTTGCGCAGCACGCGGCACGAGCGCTCGAAGCGCGAGCCGCGCCGCGCGACCGGATACAGTCGCGGCACGACCTCGACGTTGTGGTTGAAGACGTCGGGCCGCTCGGCGATGACCTTGGCCAGCGGCATCTCCTGCCCGCGGAAGTCGGGCGTCAGGACCTCGACCTTGCAGCGCGGCGCCTGCGCGCGGATCTGGCGGATGACGCCGACGAAGGCCGACGCTCCGTAGTCGGGCAGGTCGTCGCGGTCGACGGACGTGATGACCGCGTGGCGCAGCCCCATCTTCGCGATCGACCGCGCGACGCGTGCGGGCTCGAGCGGATCGTTCCAGGTCGGCTTGCCGGTGCGCACGTTGCAAAAACCGCAGCGGCGGGTGCACGTGTCGCCGAGGATCATGAACGTCGCGGTACCGCGCTCCCAGCACTCGCCGACGTTCGGACAGGCGGCCTCCTGGCAGACCGTATGCAGGTTCTCGTCGGCGATGAGTCTTGTCAGCTCGCGGTAGCGCTCGCCGCCCGGCGCGGGGACCTTGAACCACGGCGGCTTGCGCTCGCGCAGCGGACGCACATCGGGACCGAGCACGCTGAGCACGTCCATCCCGCCGGGGTTGGCGCGCGAGCGGGTCGAGTGCCTGCGGTCGTCGCTGGACATCGCTGCAGTCGAGGGTAGCGGAGGGGCAGCTGCCGAAAACCCGCGCCGGGTGCCGCGGCGGTAGTCTCGCGGCATGAGTCGCACGGCGCTGCTCGTCGCGCTCGCGGTCGCCGTGAGCCTGGGGTTCGCGGCGTGCGGCGGTGACGGCGACGACAAGCTCTCCAGGAGCGAGCTGGCGAAGAAGGCGGACGCGATCTGCGCGGAGTCCAAGGCCGCGTCCCTGAAGCACAAGCTGCCACGGGACTTCGCCCGGGATCCGGTGGTGGCGGCGGCGTACCTCAACAAGATCGTGCCGATCACCCGGAAGCAGACCGACGAGTTCGCCAAGCTCAAGCCCGAGGACGACATCAAGGACGAGTGGAACCAGCTCGTCGAGCGCCAGAAGCAAGCGAACGAGACGCTCAAGACGGTCCGCGACAAGGCCGAGGCCAAGGATCCGAGCGGGGTCGAAGACCTTGCCAAGGCGGAGAGAGTGAGCGCGAAGTTCGTGCAGGAGGCGAAGGCGGTCGGCGCCACCGGCTGCGCCGCAGGCTGACCGCGCAGGGCGCGCGATGAGCTCGCCATCCCGCTCACACGAGGATGCGCCGCTTCGCGGTCGCGTTGCTCGCTCTCGGAGCCCTGCTCGCCGGCGGCTGCGGCTCGGATGACAAGGAGTCGGGCGACAAGGCCAAGACGACGGACGCCGACGGCCCGAACGGCAAGATCCGAGTGGTCTACGCGCCGCCCCAGGACGTCGTCGGGCGGCAGGCCATGGAGATCCTGCGACTCGGCGGAACGGACGGCGTCGCCGCGGGATTCACGCAGCGCCTGAAGCTGCCGCACAACCTCAAGATCAACGTCGTCAACGGGTTCGTGGGGCCCAACTACGACCCGAGCACGTTCACGATCACGCTGTCCTATGGCTTCGTGAACTTCGTCGCCGGCGTGCTGAAGGACAACTTCCCTGAGCTGCGCACGAACGATAGGCAGTTCGGCAAGCAGCTCGCTGCGATCGACGCGTTCCTGCTCGTGCACGTTCTTCGATGCCCTCTCCGGCCGCCAGCGCAACCTCGCGCCCGAGGACTACTTCGACGAGCACTCGCTGGACAAGCAGCGCGCCTACAGCATCGTGTGCTGGATCGCCGGTTCCAGCACGAAGGCGTACAGCCAGGTGGCGCGCCTCGGCATCCTCAGCCCACAGCGTCAGCAGCGCTGCCCGGCGGAATACGAGCAGAAGGTGAAGGCGACGGAGGGGTTACTCAAACCTCACATTCGGGAGTAGCACAGAAACACCAGGTCGGACTCCAGCAGCCCGTAACCTGTGGCCTGCTCGCCGAGCTCGGCGTGCATGTCGACGATCTCGACGTCGAAGCCGGCTGTGCGCAGGCGGTCGGCGATGTCCGGCGCGTAGAGGCGCACGTGGTCGGATTGCAGAAACTCGCGCTCGCGATCTTCGGGCGCGACGATCGCGGGGTCCTCGTACGTGTGCGTGCGGTCGAGCGCGAGGGGGACCATGACCAGACAGCAGCCGCCGGGCGACGTGACGCGCCGCAGCTCGGACATCGCCGTCGCGTCGTCGGGCACGTGCTCGAGTACGTGCGAGCAGATGACGCGGTCAAAGGCATCGTCGGGAAGGTCGAGCCGCGTGACGTCGAGTCGCAGGTCGACGTCGTCGCCGTCGAGATCGGCGGTCACGTAGCGCAGCCCGTCGATCGCGCGCAGGCGCCGGCGCAGGCACCACTCCGGCGCGAAGTGCAGCAGCGAGCGCGCTTCGGCCAGCAGCTCCGGCCGGCGCTCGAACAGCAGCCACTGGGCCCTGTGGCGCTCCTGCGCGCCGCAGCGCCAGCACAGCGCACCGCGCCGGTTCGCCGCGTCCTTGAAGCGGTCGAAGCGCTGCCCGCACAGCGGGCAGAGCACAGCGTCGCCGCGGTGGCGCGCCGTGACCGCGCGCAGGCGCAGCGCGTTGCCGACGCGGCTCACGCGCGGGGCGGGTCGATCGGCTCGGGCTCGGCGGGTCCCACGGCCATAGGATCCCAGCCCTGAGCGTCGTCAAGATCACGCTCGGTAACGTCGCCGGGAGATCATCGTGACGGCATGAGCCTCAGGCGGCCGGCTGTGCGATCTGCGCCTGGAGCTCCTCGACCGCCACCCTCCGCACGCGCCGCCCGAACGCCTCGGCGAAGCGCTCGGCCGCTCGCTCCCGGAACCCGGCCACAAGGTCGCCGCTGCCGCGCGTCTCCTTCAGCACGGAGGTCATGCTCACGCCGTCCAGGCCGCACGGCACGACCCATCCGAAGGGCTGCAGGTCGTTCTGCACGTTCACGGCGAAGCCGTGCGTCGTCACGCCGCGCGAGACGTGGACCCCGATCGACGCGATCTTGCGCTCGCCCGTCCAGACGCCGGTGAAGTCGGGACCCTCGTCCGGCCGCGCGCGCGCCTGCACACCGGCATCGGCGAGCGCGGCGACGAGCGCGCTTTCCATCGTGCGCAGGTACGCGATGACGTCGTCGATGCGCATGATCGGATAGCCGACGAGCTGCCCGGGCCCGTGGTAGGTCAGCCGCCCGCCGCGGTTCGTGTCGACGACGTCGATGCCCTGCGTGAGGTACCACGCCTCGCCCATCGGCAGTTCGCTCGGATCCGAGCGACGCCCGCGCGTGTACACCGGCGGGTGCTCGAGCAGCAGCAGCGTGTCCGCGATCCGCTCGTCCTGGCGCGCCGCGCGCACGCGCTCCTGGAGCGCGAGCGCCTCGCGGTACTCGACGACCGCCAGCTCGCAGACCCAGAGCTCGTCGATGGTCATGAGTCGATGATCGCAGCCGCTCAGGGCCCGGAGCCGTCGACGTACACGAGCCGCCCGTCCGACAGCCGGTAGACGGCGCCGACGCGCTTGCCCGTTCCGGTCACGGTCTTCTTCGACAGCCGGACGGTCTTGATCTTGTCGCCCTCCTTGACGACGAGCGTCTGCTGGTCGCCGTCGGTGCGCAGCAGCGTCACGTTGGACTTCGTCAGCAGCTCGGTGAGGTTGACCGACTGCAGCGCCGCGAGCAGGAACGCGACGGCGAGCACGATGCCGAGGTCGAAGAGGTTGACGAGGCCGTCGAGCGGATCGCCGGCCCGGTCGAGGCGCACGCGGGCGCGCGGCGTGACGCGCGGCGTCATCGCTGCTCCGGCGGCGACAGCGCCGCCGCGACGTACTCGAGGTCCGACAGGTCCTGGGCGTACAGCCGGTCGCGCACGAGCGAGATCGTGAACGCGATCGCGCCGACGAGCAGCCCGACGACCGTCACGCTGAACGCCACCCGCAGGTTCTCCGAGAGCTTGTTGACGTCCCCCTCCGCGAGCCCCGCGAGGGCCGGCGACAGCGGGATGAGCGTTCCCATCAGTCCCAGCGCGGGGCCGAAGCGCACGAGCATGCGGCTGCGCTCCAGGCGCCGCAGCGAGCGCAGGTCGAAGTCCGCGAGGCACTTCGCCATCCGGTCGTCCGCGCCCGGTCGGCCGTACTGCGCCAGGAGCATCCACAGCGCCTCGGCCATCTGCGAGCTCGAGGCGACCGGCAGGAGCGCCTGGGCCGCCGCGTCGCGATCGTCCTGCTCGAGTGCCTCGCGCGCGCTCGCCGACGCCTCGTCGACCTTCTCGAAGCTGTCGCGGCGGTTGCGTCGCGACAGCTCCACGAGGAACGCGCCGAGGTCGAAGAGCACGAAGACGAGCGCCCCCAGGGCGGCCGCGAGCACCGGCCAGCGCAGCGCCTCGGCGACGTCGAACAGCAGCTCCTCGATACCCGCGGCAGCGATCATGCGAGGCGAAGTGTGCCGCGTCGGCGCTCGCAGAGCGCGCCGAGCATGATGAGCGCGAGCGTCAGCGCCACGCTGCCGCCGAGCCTGCCGCCTCCGGTGGCCCCCTCGGCCGCCGCTTTGGACGCGGCGTCCTGGCCGCCGGCGCGGCGCAGCGCCGGCAGGCTGCTCTTCAGCGCCGTGGGCGAGTTCGCCAGCAGGATGCCGG
>JBOGYT010000236.1:0-7312 GCA_050696955.1 Solirubrobacteraceae bacterium
CGCCGGCCTCCAATCAGCAGATCGCCGACGAGCTAGTCGTCAGCGTCGAGGCCGTCAAGACCCACCTGCGCGCGCTGTTCGACAAGTTCGCCGTCGGCGACCTGCCTCGCCAGGCCAAGCGCGGCCAGCTCGTCAAGCGCGCATTCCAGACCGGCGCAATCTCGACAAAGGATTTCGAGTGCTGTTAGGTTCGTCCCTTGATCGGTAGTGGGATCAGGCTTGGCCGCTGGACCGCCGGGTGCGCTGTCGTCTCAGCCCTCGTCTTCGCCGTCCTCGCGGCGCCCGCCGGCGCGGTGCTCTCGGGCGTCAACGGGAAGATCGTGTTCATCAGCGGACGCGACGGGGGCGATGCGACCGCGCGCCTGTACTTCAAGAACATCATCGGAAGCCAGGGCGGTGGCGCGATCGTCGGCCCGGTCGCGGCGATGGCCGGTCAGCAGCTGCGCCATCCGACGTGGTCGCCGGACCGCACGAAGGTCGCCTTCGCCGCCGGGCTTGCCGCGCCGGCCACGTGCACCATCGGGGCCGCGGCGAACAAGTGCAAGATCTACACGCTCGACCTCACGAACCCCGCCGCCGTGCCCGTGCGCCTGACGACGGCGCCCGCCGGGACCAACGAGGACCGGCCGGCCTGGTCACCCGACGGCACCCGCATCGCGTTCGAGTCGGAGACCAGTGTTCCGCCGCGTTCGGACATCATCGTCCGCGACCTCGGGACAGGGATCGAGACCAATCTGACGAGCAGCCTGTCGCTCCAGAACGACAACAAGCCTGCGTGGAGCCCGGATTCGCAGTTCGTCTACTACTCGACGGGTGACCCGAACTCGCTTCTCGCAGACGCCGCCGACATCTTCCGCAAGCCCGCCAGCAGTCCCGGCGCCGCGCCGACCCCAGTCGTCGCCATCTCGGGATCGGGCGAGTGGCAGCCGTCGATCTCGCCCGACGGGACGCGCATGTGCTTCACGTTCCAGCTCGGCGGAGCGGCGACCGCCGACGTGTGGACCGCGAACCTCACAGGGCCGCTGCCGGCGATGCCGGGTCCCGACGAGATGATCGCGACGACGCCGGCGGTCGCGGAGTACAACTGCACGTGGTCGCCGGACGGCACCAAGATCGCCTACGTCGAAGGCGCGTTCGGGACCGGCAACCTCGTCCAGCAGAGCTTCCCGAAGGACGTGTCGAGCCTGCGCGTGCTGGCGGACTCGCCGCAGTTCGACGGCAACCCCGACTGGGCGCCCGACGGCCGGCCCGACTGCCCTGACAGCGCGGTCACGACGACCCGCAACACGCCCGTCACGATCTCCATGGAGTGCACCGACAGCGGCCCGGCCTACGAGCGCACGCCGGTGCGCGAGAGCCTTGCCAGCGACGGCTCTCCCACGAACGGCACGGTCGGCCAGGTCACGTTCGGGGATCCGTCGACGGTGACGTACACCCCGAACGCCGGCTTCACCGGCACGGACACGCTGACGTTCAGAGGCTTCGACGACATCGGCTTCGGCACCGACCGCGGAACGGTCACGATCACCGTGACGCCGCCCCCGACGCCGACACCGCTGTGCAACGGCAAGACCGCCACGATCGTCGGTACCACAGGCAACGACGTCCTCAACGGCACGAACGGCGCCGACGTCATCGTCGGGCTCGGCGGCAAGGACACGATCCGCGGCGGGCGCGGGAACGACACGATCTGCGGCGCGGCCGGGAGCGACAGGATCAGCGGTGGCAGGGGCAGCGACCGGATGTTCGGCGGCACGGGCAGCGACCGGCTCACCGGCGGCGCGGGCAACGACCGGCTCACCGGCAACGCCGGCAACGACCGGCTGCTGGGCGGCACCGGCAAGGACCGGCTGTCGGGCGGCAGCGGCAAGGACCGGCTCACCGGCGGCAAGAGCAAGGACACCTTCAACGCCGGCTCCGGCCGGGACACGGTCAACTCCCGCGACAGGCGCCGCGAGACCGTCAGGTGCGGCACGGCCAGGGACCGCGTCACGGCCGACCGGATCGACAGGCTCGTCGCCTGCGAGAGGATCAAGCGCAGCTAGACGGGTGCTTCGCAGGGAGCTTGGTGAGTTATGACCATCTGGTGGTCATAACTCACCACGCCCGACAGCACCCCTCCGCACCTCACACCAGCGCGGGATCAGGCGCGGCTAACGCCGCCTCGGCGGCCTGAGCTTGAGCTTGGAGGTGAACGCCGTCGCGCCGACGGTGACGCGCACGTCGAACGTCAGGCTCGTCACGCGCTTGAGCGCCTTGAGGTAGCGGCGCGAGAGCTTGAACGTCACCTTCGCCTTGGCGTCGGCCGGTACGACGAACGCCCTGGCGGGCAGCTTGAGCTTGCGCTTCTTGGCGCCGACCCTGATCGACCGGCGGCTCGTGAGCGCCGCCTTGCCGCTGCGGCCCGGCGTTGCGAAGAAGCCGTACGTGAAGCGACCGGTTTTCGAGACGCGCACGCTCGTCGGCGAGCCGGTGAAGATCGCGACGTCCGGTAGCGGCGGTGGCGGCGTCGTCCCGACCGGAAGGCCGACGCAGTCGGCGCCGACGAGCTGGCGCGCCTCGGCCAACCGGAGCTGATAGAGGTGGCGCTGGTTCTCGGGGGGACGCTGAACGTCGGCGACCCATTCGCCGTACGCCGTCGGGTCCCGTCCGTAGTTCAGGTCGCCGGCCGCGACCCGTGCGTTGCGAATCGCGGTCGCCTGGTCGATGAACCACTTGATCTGCAGATCGGGCTTCTCGGGATATCCCGCGTACGGCCCGGCGTTCCAGATTCCGACGCGCATCTGGAAGAAGCCGACGCTGTCGGCATCGCCGCCCTGCACGTTCGCCAGCCCCGACGCCACGAGCGACGCCATGACCGCAAGCTCGCCGGGGATCGCGCGCGCCCTCGCGCCGTGCGCCATCCAGCGGGCGATCGCCGGCTTGGCCGCGGCGTCGCCGGGATAGGCGATCGGGACCGAGCAGGCGCTCGCGCCGAGCGCGGGCGGAGCAGCCGCCATGAGCGCCGCGCCCGCGATCAGCGCGGCACCGACAGCGCGGATCCGCCGGGGGACGACTTCCACCGGCCGATCCTATTGGAGCGCCCTACGCTGTAAGACCGCATGGCTGACCAGGCCCACATCCGCAACTTCTCGATCATCGCCCACATCGATCACGGGAAGTCGACGCTGGCCGATCGCATCCTCGAGATGACGAAGACCGTGCAGCCGCGCGACATGCGCGCGCAGGTGCTCGACTCGATGGACCTCGAGCGCGAGCGCGGCATCACGATCAAGGCGCAGGCGGTGAAGGTGCTCTACGAGGCCAAGGACGGCGAGACCTACCAGCTGCATCTCATCGACACCCCCGGCCACGTCGACTTCACGTACGAGGTGAGCCGCTCGCTCGCGGCGTGCGAGGGGGCGGTGCTCGTCGTCGACGCGTCGCAGGGCGTCGAGGCGCAGACGCTCGCCAACACGTACCTCGCCGTCGACAACGGCCTCGAGCTCATCCCGGTGCTCAACAAGATCGACCTGCCGGGCGCCGAGCCCGAGCGCGTGGCCGAGGAGGTCGCCGACCTGCTCGGTGAGCCGGGCGACGGGATCCTGCGGATCTCCGGCAAGACCGGCGAGGGCGTCGTCGACGTGCTCGAAGAGATCGTCGCGAAGGTGCCGCCGCCCGCCGGCGAGCCCGACGCCGCGCCACGGGCGCTCATCTTCGACTCGGAGTTCGACCAGTACCGCGGCGTCGTCGCGTACATCCGCGTCGTCGACGGGATCTTCCGCAAGGGCGAGGCGATCCGCGCGATGGTCGCCCAGACGGAGGCCGACATCGACGACATCGGCTTCTTCACGCCGGCGATGGTCGCCACCGAGGAGCTGCACGCCGGCGAGGTCGGCTTCCTCATCACGGGCATCAAGGACGTCACGAAGCTGCGCGTCGGCGACACGCTGACGACGAAGGCCGGGTGGGCCGGGGGCGGTCTCGATCCGCTGCCGGGCTACCGCGACGTGCAGCCGGTCGTCTTCTGCGGGCTGTTTCCGATCGACTCCGACGAGTACCCCGACCTGCGCGACGCGCTGGAGAAGCTCACGCTCAACGACGCTGCCCTGTCGTGGGAGCCCGAGGTCTCCGAGGCGCTCGGGTTCGGCTTTCGCTGCGGCTTCCTCGGCCTGCTGCACATGGACATCGTGCGCGAGCGGCTCGAGCGCGAGTACGACCTCGAGCTCATGGCGACGATGCCGTCCGTGCGCTTCGAGGTCACGCTCACCGACGACTCGGAGATGGAGGTCCACATCCCGTCGGACTTCCCCGACCCGGCGCGCATCTCCGCGGTGCGCGAGCCGGTGATCGAAGCGTCGATCCTCACGCCGAAGGAGCACGTCGGCGCGGTCATGGAGCTCTGCCAGGAACGGCGCGGCACGCACAGGGGCATGCACTACCTGTCGTCTGACCGCGTGCAGATCTCCTACGAGCTGCCGCTGGCCGAGATCGTCATCGACTTCTTCGACGCGCTGAAGTCCCGCACGCGCGGCTACGCGTCGCTCGACTACGAGCTGAAGGGGATGCAGGCGTCGGACATGGTCAAGCTCGACATCCTGCTGGCCGGCGAGACGGTCGACGCGCTGTCGATGATCGTCCACCGCGACAAGGCGTACGACGTCGGCCGCTCGCTCGTCGAGAAGCTGCGCGCGAAGATCCCGCGCCAGCAGTACGACGTGCCGATCCAGGCCGCGATCGGCGCGAACATCATCGCCCGCGAGACCGTCAAGGCCTTCCGCAAGGACGTCATCGCCAAGTGCTACGGCGGCGACATCACGCGCAAGCGCAAGCTGCTCGAGAAGCAGAAGGAAGGCAAGAAGCGGATGAAGCAGGTCGGCAAGGTCGAGGTTCCCCAGGAGGCGTTCCTGGCGGTGCTCGAGCTGGGCGACTAAGTAACGTCGCCAGGAGGTCGCCGGTTCCGGCGACCGGATGGCGAAACCTAAATGAGCACAACGGCCGCGGCGAAGCCGAGTCCCGTGGCGGCCGGCCAGAGCGTCTGGCGCCCGACGAGCGTCAGCTCCTCGAAGAGGACGAACGCCGTCAGGCCCGCCATCCAGGCGAGGTTCATGTGGCCGGCGGCCGCCATGACGAGCATGAGCGCCCAGCACGAGATCACGCTGCGGCGGCCCTGCTTGAGCGCGAAGCGCGTGACGCCGGCGTCCGCCTTGCGGCCGAGCGGCGGCAGGGCGACGGTGCGGGTGCAGGCATAGATCGCGCGGCGCTTGGCCGGCGTGAGCTGCCACGCCGCGGCGACCGCGAGCGCGGCGGCGAGCAGGATGCGGCCGTCGACGCCGAGCGCGTCGCTCGCCAGGCGCTCGCCTCCGAGCGCGACGATCCCGAAGGCCACCCAGACGGCGGTGAAGACCGTGAAGTAGAGCGCCATCGCCCGCAGGCGGCGCGGGCGCAGGCTGTTGAAGGCGACGTGGCGCACCGCGGGGAGCGCCATCGGTCCCATCATCGCGACCGCCATGAGCGCCCAGCCGCCGAGCGCGGTTGCCGCACCGGCGCCGTCGTGATCGGCCGAACCGGTCGCGGACAGGACGACCGCGGCGATCCACGCCGCGGCGACCGCCAGCGCCAGCGGCCATTCGGGTCGCCACTGCAGTGCGGTGGCGACCCGCTGCCTGCTGATGGCGAGCGCGTACTCCACGCGACCGCCGTCAGGCGCGGAACACGCTGATGCGCCCGACCTTCACCGGCGGCACCGTGTGCCCTTCGGGGAGGCCCTCGTCGACGACCCGGTCCTCGCCCGGAGGCGGCAGCAGCACGACCGGCTCGAACGTCACGTTCAGCGTCTCGGGGTCCCAGCCGTGCTCTGCCTCGAGGTGCGCGACCACGTCCGTCGCATCGAACGTGTGGCGCCAGCCGATGCCGCCGCCGGGCGGCGCGTCCGGGTCGCCGGCCTTCTCGATCCCGAAGAACGAGAGGTTGCCGATGTGGTGGGCGAGGCGCTCGGCGTCGTCCGCGCCGTCGGGCAGGTTGAGGTAGACGCCGTAGACGATCTTCGGATCGCGCTCGGCCTCGATGTCCTCGGCGCGGACCAGCAGCCGCCCGCCGCCTTCCTGTGGCGCCGCGAGGAGCCTGCGCGAGCTGCTCGGAACGCTCAGCGACACCGACTTCGGCTCGCCGGCGAGCTCGAGCGGCTCGTCCGTCGCGGCCGCCAGCTCGGGCGGCTGGGCGGGGGCGCGATCGGCTGGTTGCTCCGGAGCCACGTCAGGGAGTCTGACCGACGGCTGGTCGTCGTAGACGTAGTCGAGCTGGGTCGCCGTGTCGAGCACCTCGGCCGGCGTCATCCGTGCCTCGTTGCCGAGCTCGTCGTAGAAGGCGAACTCCTGTGACAGCCAGTCGGCGTTCGTGGGGTTGGCGCGGCCCGGCTGGCTGATCCAGACGTTCCACAACCGGTCGATGTTGGCGTGATGCAGCCAGAAGATCGGGTCGAGCGCGGCGCAGTCGGGGTCGCTCATGAGCGCTCCGCCGCAGACCCCGCTGCCGGAGTTCTGACCGCCGATCGTCGGATGCATGACGTTGTGCGGTGTCGACTCGAGCGCGCCGAAGCCGCCGTCGAAGTGCACCGGTCCGATCCGCTGGCCGCCGAAGCTCGGCGGTGGCGGGGACGAGAAGTTCGTCCTCGCGAGCGCGGCCGCGGGAGAGGTCACCTGCGGCGGGATCTGCGCGCCGTTCATCACGCCGGCCGCGCGCCGCGGGGGCGCCAGGAACAACGGGTTGGCGCTCCCGTCCGGAAGCTGCGCCTGCCGGAAGGCGGGCGGGATCGTGTTGGCCGGGAACGGGCGGTCGTAGTTCCAGTACGGCACGGCCCAGTCCTCCGGGCCGCCGGCCTCGACGACGGCCCTGCGGACGATCTTCTCGAAGAAGTACAGGTACATCCGGTGCCAGGGCAGGAAGTACCAGCTGCCGTGCTGGCAGTCCGCCCAGCCGGCCGTGCCGGGCGGAGGGGCCAGGACCGTGCCGTGTAGCGCGGCCTGGAACCTCCAGCTCGTCGGGTCGTCGGGATCCCTGGCCTGCATGACCTGAACGGCCTTGGCGTAGGCGAGCGTGATCTCGTCGAACGGGTCGTTCTCCTCGAGGCCCCAGATCTCCCGGCGGGTGAACTGGGTCGGTGGTGGTGGCGGCGGCGGTGGCGGCGGCGGTGGCGGTGGTGGTGGTGGCGGGGGAGGTGGCGGCGGGGGAGGTGGCGGTGGCGGGGGCGGAGGGGGAGGCGGGGGAGGTGGCGGCGGGGGAGGAGGCGGAGGAGGAGGCGGAGGAGGAGGCGGAGGAGGAGGCGGGGGAGGAG
>JBOGYT010000237.1:0-2666 GCA_050696955.1 Solirubrobacteraceae bacterium
CGCGGCGCCCGACCGCGCGCGACCCGGTTCTGCTGACCGGGGCGACGGGCCTCGTCGGCATCGAGCTCCTCGCGCGCTACCTCGAGCGCACCGACCGGACCGTCTACGCGCTCGTGCGCGCCAAGAGCGCGCGGCACGCCGACGAGCGGATGCGCGAGACGCTCGAGTCCGCCTTCGGCACCGCCGACCGCTTCGCGGGCCGCGTGCGCGCGCTCGCCGGCGACATCACCCGCCCGGGCATGGGCCTCGATCCCGCCATCGCCTACGACGTCGGCCAGGCCGTCACCGAGATCGTGCACGGCGCCGCGTCGGTGTCGTTCGACATGGACCTCGAGACGTCGCGCGAGGTCAACGTCGAGGGCACGCGCGAGCTGCTCGAGTTCGCCGAGTTCTGCCGCCGCCACGGCGGCCTGCGCCGCTTCACATACATCTCCACGGCGTACGTGGCGGGCGAGCACCGCGGCGCCTTCACCGAGGACGACCTCGACGTCGGTCAGCGCTTCCGCAACGCCTACGAGCAGTCGAAGTTCGAGGCCGAGCAGCTCGTCGGCGGCTACCGCGACAGGTTCCCGATCACCGTCGCGCGACCGAGCATCATCGTCGGCGACAGCGTCACCGGCTGGACGTCGTCCTTCAACGTCCTGTACTGGCCGACGCGGGCGCTCGCGCGCGGCTCCTACCCGGTGCTGCCCGCCCGCCGCCGGTCGCCGGTCGACGTCGTGTCCGTCGACTACGTCGCCGACGCGGTCTTCGCGCTCACACGATCGCCGGACGCCGCCGGCGGCACCTACCACCTCACCGCGTCCGAGGACGCGACGAGCATCGGCGAGCTGCTCGCGATCGCCTGCGAGCAGCTCGAGTGCAAGGCGCCGCCGCTGATCTCGCCGCGGCTGTACCGGCGCGTCATCGCGCCGCTCATGGGCCGCCTGCAGCCGCGCCGGCGCGAGTTCCTGCGCGCGACGGCGACCTACGTGCCCTACTTCGCCGTGCGGGCGCACTACGACAACGCGCGTGCGCGCCGGGCGCTCGGGCCGGACGGCATCCTGCCCGCCCCGCTCGGCGACTACTACGCGCGCCTGATCGACTACGCCCTGCTCGCGCGCTGGGGCGGCCGTCCGCTGACCCGCGCCGAGGCGGCCGAGCGGGTCGCCGGCGAGGCGACGAGGGCGCCCCAACCGGCGACCGTCGTGATGACCTAGAAGGTCGCGGCGCCGGGAGTACGATGCTCTGAGGAGCATCCGTGTTCACAATCGGCCTCGCGTTGCTGGTCCTGGGTGCCGCCCTAGCGGTGGCTGAGGCGCACGTGGTCTCGCACGGGGTCCTCGGCATCGCGGCGGTTGTCGCGCTCGCCGGCGGCGTCGCGCTGAGTGTGGCCGGCGCGGGTGCCGGGCTCGCGGCAGGCCTCGCCGTCGGGCTGGCCGTCGGCGCCGTGGGCGCCGTGTACGTGGCGTTCGTCGTGGCGCGCGTGCTGGCCGCCCGCAGGTCACCCGTCCGCGGCGGGCCGGCCGGGCTGATCGGGCGACGGGGCGAGGTGCGCGCCGTGCCCGAGCCCGTCGGGCGGGTGCTCGTGGACGGCGCGCTGTGGCGCGCCCGCACGTGGTCCGCCGAGGACGACGCGCAGCTGCACGCGGGCGATCCGATCGTGGTCGAGGACGTCGAGGGCCTGACGCTGACGGTGCGGCGGGCCGAGGAATGGGAGGTGGCACCGTGACCGCGCTGGTGTTGGCCGTCGTACTGATCCTCGTGCTGGTGGCGATGCTCGCGGGCGCCTCGGTGCGGGTGCTGCGGGAGTACGAGCGGGGTGTCGTGTTCCGCGTCGGTCGCCTGCTCGGCGTGCGCGGTCCCGGCCTCATCCTGCTGCTCCCCGCCGTCGACCGCATGGTGCGCGTGTCCCTGCGCACGGTGACGCTGAACGTCCCGCCGCAGGACATCATCACCCGCGACAACGTGCCGGCGCGCGTGGACGCCGTCGTGTACTTCCGCGTCGTGGACGCCGCCGCGTCGGTCGTCAGCATCGAGAACGCCGTCAAGGCCACGTCCCAGATCGCCGCGACCACGCTGCGTTCGGTGCTCGGCAAGGCGGAGCTCGACTCGCTGCTCGCCGAGCGCGAGCGTCTCAACGAGGATCTCCAGCAGATCATCGACGAGCAGACGGAGCCGTGGGGCATCAAGGTCACCACCGTCGAGATCAAGGACGTCGGGATCCCCACGACGATGCAGCGGGCGATGGCACGCCAGGCGGAAGCCGAGCGGGAGCGGCGCGCGAAGGTCATCCACGCCGAAGGGGAGAAGCAGGCGTCCACCTCGCTGTCCGAAGCCGCCGCCGTCCTGGCCCAGAGCCCCGCCGCCATCCAGCTGCGTTACCTGCAGACGCTGTCCGAGCTCGGTGGCGAGCACAACTCGACGATCGTGTTCCCGCTGCCGCTCGACCTGATCCGGCCCCTGCTCGGCCTGGAGCAGGCGGCTCCGCAGAGCAACGCCGAGCCGCCGGCCAGCGAACCGGCGCGACTACCGCCGCCCGCCGACAACACGTCGCTCTCGACGCCGCAGCGCCAGCAGGGGGTTACGAGCTAGGGCGCAGCGCAGTACGGTCGCGCGGTGAGCGTCTTCACGCGCTTCCGTGAGTGGGCGACGATCCAGAAGCTCGGTTCGGTCGCCGACCTGCT
>JBOGYT010000238.1:0-9791 GCA_050696955.1 Solirubrobacteraceae bacterium
GCCGGGCGCCGCGCTGCACGAGCGCGCGCGCCGTCAGCTCGCCCGTATAGCCCGTGGCGCCGAAGAGCACGATGCGGCCCGCCATGCCGTCACCGTAGCGCCCGCTCGCGCGGGGGTGGGCGGGCTCGGATAGGCTCTCAGCGATGGACGAACGCGTTCTGGCCGAGAGGCTGATCACGTACGACACGTCCACCAGCGATGGCCTGCGCGCCGCCGTGGGCTTCGTGAAGGGTTGGCTCGAGGCCCGCGACATCCCCGTGACGGGGCGCGAGTTCGGAGGCCTGCCGGTGGTCCTCGCGGACGTCGGCCCGCATGACGGGCCGCGCGTGATCCTGCACGGCCACGTCGACGTCGTCCCCGGGCACGACGAGCAGTTCACGCCGCGCATCGAGGGCGACCGGCTCATCGGCCGCGGCGCCTACGACATGAAGGGCGCGCTCGCGGCGATGATGTGCGCCGTCTACGACCTCGCCGGCAACGGACACGTCAACGTGCGCTTCATCTGCGTCCCCGACGAGGAGTCCGACGACGTCGAGGACCGCTGCACGGATGCGCTCGTGGAGGAGGGGCTGCGCGCCGACTTCGCGATCACGGGCGAGCCGACCGACCTCCACATCGGCGTCCAGGCCAAGGGGGTTCTGGCCGTCCGCGTCGAAGTGAGCGGTGTCGCCGCGCACGGCTCGACGCCGTGGGAGGGAGACAACGCGATCCTCAAGGCCCACGACACGTTCCGTCGCATCGAGACCCTAGGCTTCACCCGCGAGTCCTCGGACCTGTTCGATCGCCCCTCGATCAACATCGCGCGGATCGTCGGTGGCGACGCCTTCAACAAGGTGCCCGATCGCTGCACCATGGACGTCGACATCCGCTACCTGCCCGGCCAGGACTCCGGCGCGATCCTCGCCGAGATCCGCTCGCTGCCCGATGTGCGCATCGTCAGCGTGTTCCGGCGCGCGCCGGCGCACGTCTCGCGCGAGAACACGTACGTGCGCGCGCTGCGTGAGGCGGTCTCCAACTCCCTGGAGGGCGAGGCGCTGTCGATCGGCCGCGACGGCGCGTCGGACGCGATCTCGTTCCTCGAGGCGGGCGTGCCGGCGGTCGAGTTCGGACCCACCGGCGGCGGTCACCACGGTCCCGAGGAATGGGTCTCGATCGACTCGCTCGCGCAGTACCGCCGGGCACTGAACGATTTCATCACCGCGCTGCCGGCCTGGCTCGCGCGCGTGCAGGACGGCCCGCCGTCGCTGCGCGCCGT
Organism: Solirubrobacteraceae bacterium; assembly: GCA_050696955.1. GTDB lineage: Bacteria > Actinomycetota > Thermoleophilia > Solirubrobacterales > Solirubrobacteraceae > CADCVQ01. Next base: position 1,256 of record JBOGYT010000238.1, read on the forward strand.
CGAGGGCGGTCGATGAGCGTCTACGAGCCCGGGGGGCCGCCGCGCCTCGGCTGGCAGATGGCCAAGCGCTTCGCGCTCGGCAGCATCATCATCGTGATGCTCTCCGCGACCGCGGTCGCGAGCGCCGTCCTGCTCGAGGTCCACGACGCGATCAACATCATCGAGCGCGAGTCGACGCCGATCCCGGGCGTCAAGAACGTCCTCGACGACGTTCCGGCGGGCGATCCGCAAACGATCCTCGTGCTCGGCTCGGACCGCCGCTTCGGCGACAAGAAGCTCGGCCTGGCGCCGCGCTCGGACACGATCATCGTCGTGCGCCTGGATCCGGACAAGGGCGCCACCGCCGTCATGTCGCTGCCGCGCGACCTCAAGGTCGAGATCCCCGGATACGGGCCCGACAAGATCAACGCCGCCTACGCCGAGGGCGGGCCGAAGCTCACGGTGCGCACGGTCCGCGACCTCCTCGGGATCCCGATCAACCACGTCATCAACGTGAACTTCGGCGGCTTCCAGCGCGCCGTCAACCGGCTCGGCTGCGTCTACGCCGACATCGACCGGCGGTACTTCAACGACCGCGGCGGCCCCGGGGGCTACGCGACGATCGACCTCAAGCCCGGCTACCAGCGGTTGTGCGGCAGGGACTCGCTGGACTACGTGCGCTACCGGCACACCGACAACGACTTCGTCCGCGCCGCCCGGCAGCAGGAGTTCCTGCGTCAGGCGAAGGATCAGATCGGCCTGGGCAAGGTGTTCGGGGACCGCAAGGAGCTGCTGCGGATCTTCGGGCGCTATACGCAGACCGACATCGCGCAGCGCAACGACGCGGCGATCCTGCGCCTCATCCGGCTCGCGTACGACTCGTCGAAGAACCCGCTGACGGAGATCCAGTTTCCCGCCAAACCCGAGGGCGACTACGTCGAGATCTCGTACGTGGAGCTCCAGCGCACGGTCGACCGCTTCGTCAACGTCAAGGGCAACGGCAAGCAGGACGAGGGCTCCAAGACGAAGCCCAAGACGATCAAGCGCAAGCGCAAGCTCGCGCCGGGCCTCGTCCTGCGCCGGGAGGCGGGCGAGAACCACGTCCTCAACATCACGGCGACGCTGCAGCCGCGGCTGCCCGTCTACTTCCCCAAGGCGATCCTCGCGCGCGGCGGATACGAGGACGAGAGCCCGCGCATGTACACGATCCGCGACCGCAACAAGAACCGCTACCGGGCCTACCGGCTCGTCCTCGACCACGGCGACGACGGCCAGTACTACGGCATCCAGGGCACGACCTGGAAGGCCGCGCCGATCCTCGACAACCCGACCGACGAGGTCCGCATGCGCAAGCGCACCTACCAGCGCTACTTCGACGGCCGCAAGATCCGGATGATCGCCTGGAAGACGCCCAAGGCCGTGTACTGGGTCTCCAACACCCTGACGCGCAACCTCACGAACCGCCAGATGATGGACATCGCCCGCTCGCTGCAGCGGATCGGGCAGTAGCGCGGCAGGGCCGGCGAGTAATCTGCGGCGCCGCATGAGCGCAGAACGTCCCCCCATCGGCGTCATCGGAACGGGTTACGTCGGCCTCGTCACCGCGGCCGGCTTCGCCGAGCTCGGCAATGACGTCTACTGCATCGACATCGACGCGGACAAGATCGCGCGCCTGCGGCGCGGGGAGATCCCGATCTACGAGCCGGGGCTGGAGGAGATGATCACCGCGAACCGCGAGCGGATGCACTTCTCGACGGACCTCGAGGACGCGCTGGCGCATGCGCGCCTGCTGTTCGTCGCCGTCGGGACGCCGCCGACGTACTCCGGCGACGCCGACCTCAGCGCCGTCTACTCGGTCGTCGACGCGATCCCCGCGTCCGATCACCACGCGCTCGTCATGAAGTCGACCGTGCCGGCGGGGACCGGCGCGTCGATCAAGCGCGTGCTGGCCCAGAAGGGCAAGGACGGGCTGGCCTACGTCTCGTGCCCGGAGTTCCTCAAGGAGGGATCTGCGATCACGGACTTCATGGCGCCCGACCGCGTCGTGATCGGCGACGACGGCGACTGGGCCGGCGACGCCGTCGTCGAGCTCTACGCCCCGCTCGAGGCCCCGCTCGTGCGCACGGACATCGCCTCCGCGGAGATGGTCAAGCTCGCCTCCAACGCCTTCCTCGCCACGAAGATCTCGTTCATCAACGAGATCGCCAACGTCTGCGAGGAGACCGGCGCCGACGTCATCGAGGTCGCACGCGGGATGGGCCTCGACGACCGGATCGGCCAGAAGTTCCTGCAGGCCGGCATTGGATTCGGTGGCTCATGTTTCCCCAAGGACGTCAACGCGCTCAAGCAGCTCGCCGGCAACTCGGGCTACCACTTCCAGCTGCTCAACGCGGTCATCGAGGTCAACGAGCTGCAGAAGCGGCGCGTCATCAGCAAGCTGCAGAAGCACCTCGGCACGCTTGTCGGCAAGACGATCTGCCTGCTGGGGCTGGCCTTCAAGCCCAACACGGACGACATGCGCGAGGCGTCCTCGCTCGTGCTCAGCGCGCGGCTGCAGGCCGATGGCGCGCACGTGCGCGTCTACGACCCGGTCGCCGAGCACGAGGCCCGCACGCTGATCCGCGGCGTGCACTTCGCCAAGGACGCGCTCGATGCGGTGGAGGGCGCCGACGCGGTCGTGCTCGTCACGGAGTGGGAGGAGTTCCTCGGTCTCGATTGGAGCGAGGTCGCGGGGCGGATGGCGGGCTCGCTCGTGCTCGACGGGCGCAACGCGCTCGACGCGCACGCCGTGACCGCCGCCGGGCTCAGATTCGAGGGCATCGGGCGTGGAACGCTGACATCCTTGTCGCGATGACAGCGCAAGGACGCCCGTGCAGGCCGTGATCCTCGTCGGCGGGGAAGGGACCCGGCTGCGCCCGCTGACGTCGACGGTGCCCAAACCGGTCGTCCCGCTCGTCGACCGGCCGCTCATCGGCTACATGCTCGACTGGCTGCGCGGACACGGCGTCGACGATGTGATCATGTCGCTCGGCTTTCTCGCGACCGGCGTGCGCGCTGTGCTCGGCGACGGCTCGGATTACGGCGTCTCGCTGCGCTACGTCGAGGAACCCGAGCCGCGCGGTACCGCGGGCGCGCTGAAGTACGCCGAGGAGTTCCTCGACGAGCGCTTCCTCATGCTCAACGGCGACGTCCTGACCGACCTCGACCTCACCGCGCAGATCGCCCAGCACGAGGCGACCGGCGCTACGGGCACGCTCGCGCTCGTGCCCGTCCCGGACCCGTCGAGCTACGGCCTCGTGCGGCTGCGTGACGACAAGGCCGTGGAGGAGTTCCTCGAGAAGCCCGAGCAGGGCAGCGTGCTCGACACGAACCTCATCTCCGCCGGCGCGTACGTGCTCGAGCGCTCGGTGCTCGACCTCATCGCGCCCGACCGCAAGGTCTCGATCGAGCGCGAGGTCTGGCCGCGGCTCGTCGGCGAGGGGCTGTTCGGCTTCGACGACCAGACGGCCTATTGGCTCGACATCGGCACGCCCGACCGCTATCTGCAAGCCACGTTCGACATCCTCGAGCGCAAGGTTCAGACCGGCCGCAACGGCGGCCCGGAGAACTATCTCGCCGTGGACCCGTCGGTCGTCTGCGACGGGCGCGTCATCCCGCCGGCCGTCGTCGGGCCGGGGGCGCAGATCGCGGCGGGGGCGAACGTCGGCAGCCTCGTCGCGATCGCCGACGGGGTCGCGATCGGTGACAGCTCGGTCGTCGAGCGCTGCGTCGTCCTCGACGGTGCCCAGATCGGCGCCGATTGCGTCCTGCGCGACTGCATCGTCGGCCCCGGCGTTCACATCGGAGACCGCACGCAGGTGGTCGATGGTGCAATGCTCGGGGAGGGCGTCACTGTCGGCGCCGACAACGTCATTGCGCGTGGGGCGCGCATATTCCCTGGTGTGGAGGTACCCGATGGCGGCATCGCGTTCTGAGACCTTGGCCCTCGATCCCGAGACGATCGCGGCGGTCGACAGCCAGGATCTGCTTGCCGACGTGGTCGGGCTGCCCGAGCAGCTGCGCGACGCGCAATGGAAGGTCGACTCGGCGCAGCTCGAGCCGTGGGACTCGCCCGGCGGGCTCATCGTCGCCGGCATGGGCGGTTCTGCGATCGGGGGTTCGCTCGGCCGCGCGATCCTCGGAGATCACGCCTCGCGCCCGATTCTCGCCGCCCGCGCCTACGGGCTGCCGCCGTGGACGACGCCGGACACGACCGTCCTGTGCGCCTCGTATTCGGGCGACACCGAGGAGACGCTCGCCTGCTACGAGGCAGCCGGCGCGCTCGGCGCCCGCCGCGTCGCGGTGACGAGCGGCGGCACGCTGGCCGAGCTCGCGCGGGCCGAGGGCGTACCGGTCATCCCGGTCGCGGGCGGCTTTCAGCCCCGCGCCGCGGTCGCCTACATGACGGTCGCGGCGCTCGAGGTCGCGTATCTGTGCGGCGCCGGGCCACGCGTGGGCGCGGAGATCGACGTCGCCGCCGACCATCTCGAGGAGCTCGCGGTGCAGTGGGGCGCCGACGGGCCAGACGACTCCGAGGCCAAGACCCTCGCCCGCGCCCTGCACGACAGCGTCCCCGTCATCGCCGGCGCCGCGCTGACGGCGCCGATCGCCTACCGCTGGAAGACGCAGTTCAACGAGCACGCGAAGATCCCCGCCTTCTCCCACGAGCTGCCCGAGCTCGACCACAACGAGATCGCCGGCTGGCAGAACGCCGCCTCGCTCGGCCGCTTCGCCGCGATCTTCCTCGACGACTCCGACACGCACCCGCGCGTGAAGGAGCGCGTCGCGCTCACGCGCGAGCTCATCGCCGATCAGGCGGCCGGCACGTTCGAGGTCGACTCGCGCGGCACGACCGCCGTGGAGCGCGTCTTCTCGCTCGTCATGCTCGGCGACATCGTGTCGCTCTACGTGGCGGTCCTGCGCGGCGCCGACCCGACGCCCGTCACCGTGATCGAGGAGCTGAAGCGGCGCCTGGCCGGCAGGGGCTGACCGCGGCGCACCTGCGCACGCTGGAAAGCCGCGATCAAGCGTACGGCCGGACGCCCGCGCGCTCCTCGAACGCCATCGGAGCGAAGCGCGCCGTCGCGCCTGCGGCTGAGCGATCGTGCGTCGTTGCGATGCACGTGTCGAGCGCCGCTGGGCGCGAGATGGGAGCGTGGGCGGGCGACGTGCGGATCCACGCGGAAGCAAAGTCGCTCCGCCAGCGCCTCGGAATGACGGCGCTCCGTCGACCGCTATCGCCTTGCGCGAGTTCCAGCAGTCGAACCGCAGGCGCCTCGTGACATCGGTCGGGCCCGCTGAAAGGTGAGGGGTCGACGGATTGGCATGAGCGTGGCATGATTAGGGCATGGCTAGGACCCGGGTCAGCACGACGGTCGACGGCGAGCTGCTCGCTCGCGCCCGTGGCCTCCGCGCCGGCGCGGCCGACTCCGCACTACTCGACGAAGCTCTTGAGGCCTTGGTCGCGCGTCACCGCGCCGCCGAGATCGACGACGCCTACGGCGCGTACGACGATCACCCGATCGACGAGCCGGACGCATGGGGCGACCTCGCGTCGTTCCGGTCAGCGGCCGGGGCCTCGTGAACCTTCCCTCACGCGCGGAGGTGTGGTGGTCTGAGCTCCCCGAGATCGGCCGCCGCCCAGTGCTGGTGCTTTCCCGGGACGCCGCGATCCCGCGCCTGCGACGAGCGATCATCGCGCCGTGCACGACAAACGTGCGCGGGCTGCCCAGCGAGGTCGTGCTCGATCCCGACACCGACCCTGTGCCGCGCCGCTGCGCGGTCAACCTCGACTCCGTGGAAAGCGTTGCCGTCGCGATGCTCGTCACGCGATTGGGACGGGTCAGCGACATCCGCATGTCGGAGGTCTGCGCGGCCCTGAACGTCGCGGTCTCCTGCGGCTCGTAGCCGACACTCGGCCGGCCGCGTCGCTCGCGAGGCTAGTCGGCGCCCCGCTTCTCCTTTGCGCGAGAAGCGGCACTCTCGATGCGCCCTTTGACATTGCCTCGTGGGCCGATGCATCAGAGCGTTGCGAGCGCCTCAAGAACCGGATCGCTTCCGCGGAGCGGCGCAGCAAGGATCTCGCGCACACGGGTGGAGGCGCCACGTACGGGAAGCCAGATCGTCTCGCCGCCAGCACGCGACTGCACCATCAGTTCGTGACGCACAAGCAACTCGATCACGTCGGGTACATACCGACGAGCATTGTCATCCAATCCACGGTAGAGAGCATTTTCTTTACGCCCCGTGCCGCGTTGGAGGTAGAGCTTTTTAAGGATAGTGAGCGCAACCCGCGACGACAGCGGCAACGGGAGCTCGAGAATGGCTGTCGTCGTGCTCGTCTTCTCCGCAAAGCTTTCGATTTCGCATGAGACAAAGCGCTCCGTAGGGAGGTCGTCCTGCGATGCCGCGCCCTGAACGAAGCCCAAGTTACATTCGAGGAACCGCGGCATACTGTTGACGCTCGCGCCAGGTTCGATGGACAGCGTCTGGATTACGCAGTGCTGGAACTCCACACCATCCAGGTTCTGGCGCGCGTCCGACAGTTCTAGGTGCGGAATCCAGGCCTCACTGATGTAGATGCCCCGCAAGTCGATCTGTGACGTCAGCATCATTGCGGCGCGCAGCAGATCGCTCGCCAACCCGTACCACCGAAGTTCGATAGCCCGGTCTAGCGCCACCCTGAATACAGACGGCGAGCCACCTGCCGAGTCGACGCGGTACGCAAGCAGCGCGGTCCCGAGTGGGTGTAACAACGTCTGCCACTGGCTCGCATCTAACGGCACCTCGACGCCGTAGGGACTCTTCGCGAAGGCGATGACGTCACCAACTCGGGCTACGTCCGCAAACGATTCATCGATGAACCACTTATTACCCCCGCCGCCGTCCTGCTCAGACGCGGGCGTTGTGACACCGCCGAGCCCCGGTAGACGCTGTAGGAGTACCAGCGTACCCTCGTCTGGGAGTTGGCCAGTGACATCGCGGAACGCTGCGTAGATGCTCTCTGGCGTGATGGGCCCAAGTCCCGTCTCGGTTTCGCGTGCGAAGGTCGCGATCCGTTCAACTATGCGCCGGATGGTGGGGCCGTCGAGCGCCGACTGTATGTCAGCCTCCCTGTCGCAAACGCGGGCGAGTAGTGCATCCCAACCGATGTGTGGGGCGGCCGCGCCGTCTACCTCCATCGTTTCTTCCAAGAGGCTCCGCGAAGCTAGGTATCCGAGCAGGAGCGGCCTGCTCGGGAGCCAAGACGGGATACTCCTGTGCCATCCTCGTGCTTCAAGGTACTGGCGCATCTGCGTCTCGTCGAAGTCGTTCAGAGTGAGTTGCGGCACCCCGAAGGGAAGTCCGAGCGCGTCCAAGCGCTCCTGCTCGCTATCGAAATAGTGCTCCCTCCCAGCTATGAGCACTCCGGCACCCGACGGCGTCTGGTCGACAAAGGTGCGAACAAGCTGGACAGCACGCCGTCTGGCTTCCTTGAGTTTGTCGCTCCGCCCGAGCCAGTTGACAGACGCGAGTTCGTCGAAGCCGTCCAGGATGAGTATTACGTAACCGGACCGCCAAGCTCGCACGAGTTGGGCTGGATGGTCAAACCCAACCTCTTCGGCGTGTCGGGTCAACGCCTCCGCAGGACGCGTTTGCCCCCAGTGCTCGCGAAGGTTGAGGTGCAGCGGGAACTTCGGCGTGCCACTCGCTGTGTACAGTTGCGCCAGCTGGCTGTGGCACTCCCGCAAGGTCATACTCTTTCCGGCACCGTAGTCACCGAGCACGACGAGAGCGTCGCCAGCGATCAGCCGCTCCACCATCGTGGCAACGTTCCACAGCTTGGAGGGTGCATGAAGTTGCATCATGTCTAGTGGAACGTAATCGCCCGGATCGATGCCTTGATCTCCGGGCGCTCGGGCGCTTCCAAACGGATAGTCTTTGCGTGCATTCAGATAAGCTGGCGCGTCTACCAGAAGTGACCGGAACTGTGCAAGGGACAGCGCGACGATGGGAGCGTTGAGCTTCTTGATTACGTCGCGCTGATCTGCCTCCGGTTCATTTTGGGTCACGAACCAGCCTTTGACCGACTTAAAGGGATACTGGCGGTTCGCACGCAAAGCAGCGTTCCGAAGCTTCTGTCCATCCTTGACAGCCTTGTCCTTGGCGCGGGAGGTTGTCGCTTCCACGATGTGGACGCTGTCCTCGGTTACGAAGAGTCCATCGCGCTCGCGATATTCGAGGATCGTCGCCCCTTGAAACTTCGCATCTGGCCACATTGCCCGAGCGACGTCGCGCACTTCGTTCTCGAAGTCGCCAGGAGTCGAAAGGCTGCCGCGGGGCACCGAGCCAGCCTACGGTTCTCGGCGCGTCGGCGCGAGCGCGCGATACTCCACGTCCCTGAAACAGGTACTACTAGCATCGCCCCGAGTGGCGACGAGGGCGGTCGCCCGCGGGTGCAGAGTCGTTTCTCGCGGAAGCCGGGGGCTGCTCGCGACCAACACGAGCCGCTTCATCCCCCTGTCGCCCTCCTGAGCGG
>JBOGYT010000239.1:0-6432 GCA_050696955.1 Solirubrobacteraceae bacterium
CGAGAAGATGAAGACGGACGGAGTCGAGTTCCTGCTCCTCTGGTTCACGGACCTCGAAGGTCACCTCAAGAGCTTCGCGGTCACGCCGAGCGAGATCCCGGCCGCACTCGACGACGGGATGGGCTTCGACGGGTCCTCGATCACGGGCTTCAACGCGATCGAGGAGTCGGACATGGTCGCCATCCCCGACCCGGCCACGTTCCAGTTTCTGCCCCGGCCGGTCGACGAGCACGGGCACGCGATCGGCGCGAACGTCGCGCGCATGATCTGCGACGTCGTCACGCCGGACGGCTCCCCGTACGAGGGGGATCCTCGCTATGCCCTTCGCAGGGCGCTCCAGCGTATGGAGGAGCTGGGCTTCGACGCGTTCAACGTCGGCCCGGAGCTCGAGTACTTCCTCTTCAAGGACTCCAAGGGGACCGAGGTGCTCGACAACGGCGGCTACTTCGACCTCACGACGCTCGACGCGGGCTCCGACGTGCGCCGCGAGACCGTCCTCGCGCTCGAGCAGCTGGGCATCCACGTCGAGTACACGCACCACGAGGTCGGCCCGAGCCAGCACGAGATCGACATGCGTTACGCGGACGCGCTGAAGATGGCCGACGACTGCATGACGTACCGCATCACGGTCAAGGAGTACGCGCTGAAGTACGGCTGGCACGCGACGTTCATGCCCAAGCCGCTGTTCGGCGAGAACGGCTCGGGCATGCACACGCACATGAGCCTGTTCCGCGACGGCAAGAACACGTTCTTCGACGCCGACGACCCGTACTTCCTGTCGGACGTCGGCAAGGCGTTCATCGCCGGCCAGCTCAAGCACGCGCGCGAGCTCTCGTCGGTCTTCGCGCAGTGGGTGAACTCCTACAAGCGGCTCGTGCCGGGCTTCGAGGCGCCCGTGTACGTCGCGTGGAGCCGGCGCAACCGCTCGGCGCTCGTCCGCGTGCCGCTCTACCACCCGGGCAAGGAGAAGGCGACGCGGATGGAGCTGCGCTGCCCGGACCCCGCCTGCAACCCCTATCTGACGTTCGCCACGCTCCTGCACGCCGGCCTCGAGGGCGTCGAGAAGGGCTACGAGCTGCCCGAGCCGATGGAGAAGAACCTCTACCACCTGTCGCCCGACGACCGTCGCCGCCTGGGGATCGAGCAGCTGCCCGAGACGCTCGGCGAGGCGATCGAGCTGGCGGCGGAGTCCGAGCTGCTGCTGCGCGCGCTCGGCGAGCACATGTTCAACCGCTACGTGGAGATCAAGCGCCGCGAGTGGGAGGACTACCGCGTGCAGGTCAGCCAGTGGGAGCTCGACCACTACCTGCCGGTCCTGTAGTCCCGTGCTGACCGCGGCCGCGGCCGGCAGCTTCGCCGTCGGCACTGACCTCGAGGTCAACCGCCTCGGGTTCGGCGCGATGCGCATCACGGGCCCGAACGTCACCGGCCCGCCGGCCGACCGCGACGCGGCGCTCGCGGTCCTGCGGCGCGCGGTCGAGCTCGAGATCAACCTCATCGATACCGCCGACAGCTACGGCCCGAACGTCAGCGAGGAGCTCATCGCCGAGGCGCTGCACCCGTACCCGGAGGGGCTCGTCATCGCCACCAAGGGCGGCCTCGTGCGGCCGCCGGGCCACAGGGGCGAATGGCTGCGCGACGGGCGCCCCGAGCACCTCAAGGCGGCCTGCGAGGGGTCGCTGCGACGGCTGCGCACAGACAGGATCGACCTCTACCAGCTGCACCGGGCCGATCCGAACGTGCCGCTTGCCGAATCCGTCGGTGCGCTGAAGGATCTGCGCGACGAGGGCAAGATCCGCCACGTCGGTCTCTCGAACGTGTCGATCGCACAGCTCGAGGAGGCGCGCGGCATCGTCGAGATCGTCTCGGTGCAGAACCGCTTCAACCTCAGCGACCGCGCCTGCGACGACGTCCTCGGCGTCTGCGAGGTCGGCGGGCTCGCCTTCTTCCCGTGGTATCCGCTGGCCGCCGGCAGGCTCGCCGCGCCGGGCGGCCCGGTGGCCGAGATCGCCGCCAGGCGGGACGCCACCGCGGGGCAGGTCGCGCTCGCGTGGCTGCTCGCGCGCTCGCCGGCGATGCTCCCGATCCCCGGCACGAGCTCGATCGAGCATCTCGAGGAGAACGTCGCGGCCGCGCAGCTCGAGCTCACCGGCGACGAGCTGCGCGCGCTCTCCGAGCCCGCGTAACGCCGCGGCTCAGGGCTTGTTCGCGAGCGCCGAGGGCTTCCAGATCTTCGGCCCGAGCTCGAACGTCAGCGCCGGCACGAGCAGCGAGCGCACGATGAACGTGTCGAGCAGGACGCCGAAGGCGATGACGAAGCCGATCTCGGTGAAGAACACGAGCGGCAGCACGCCGAGCACGGAGAACACGCCGGCGAGCACGATGCCCGCCGAGGTGATGACCGCGCCGGTGACCGCGAGCCCGCGCAGCATGCCCTCGCGCGTGCCGTGGCGCTGCGTCTCCTCGCGGACGCGGGCCATGAGGAAGATGTTGTAGTCGATCCCGAGCGCGACGAGGAAGACGAACGCGAACAGCGGCAGCGACGGGTCGCTGCCGGGGAAGCCGAAGATGACGTCGAAGACGACGGCGCCCACGCCGAGCGAGGCGGCGAACGACAGGATCACCGTGGCGATCAGCATCACCGGCGCGACGACCGCGCGCAGCAGCGCGATGAGGATCAGCAGCACGACGAGCAGCGCGATCGGCACGATGACCCTGCTGTCGCGGGCTGCCGACTCGCGGACGTCGTGCTCGACAGCGGTCCCGCCGCCGACGAGCGTCTGCGCTCCGCCGGCCTCCTTCGCCGCCGCGCGGATCTTCGGGATCAGCGCGTACGCGTCGGTGGAGAACGGCTCGGGCTTGAGCACCGCGTTGAGCAGCACCTCGTTGCCGTCCCGGAAGATCGTCTGGACCTCGCGCGGGCCACGGACGTCGGCCGTGACCTTCTCGACGCCGTCCACCTTGGCGACGGCGGCGCGCACGGCGTCCGTGCGGGGAGCGTCGGGCACGACGATCTCGGTCGGCGCGTTCGTGCCCGCCGCAAAGCCCTCCTCGAGCAGCTTCTGGCCGGCGACCGACTCGACGTCATCGGTGAACGAGTTGCCGCTCGTGAGGCCGTCGTCGAAGTTCAGCAGGCCGGCCGACATGACCAGCAGCGCCACGACGGTCACGACCGCGACGCGCCGCGGTCGCGCGGCCACCCGCTCGCCGATCCGCCGCCAGCGGCCGTGCGTCTCGTCGCTGCCCTCCTTGCCGAAGCGCGGGATGAACGGCCAGAACGCGCGCCGGCCGAAGATCACAAGCAGAGCCGGCAGCAGCGTGAGCATCGCGATCACCGCGACGGCGATGCCCATCGCGCCGATCGGACCGAGTCCGGCGGTGCCGTTGAGCTCGGCGATCGTCAGGCACAGCAGCGCGGCGATGACGGTCATCCCCGAGGCGAAGATCGCCGGCCCGGCGGTCCCCAGCGCGCGCGTCATCGCCGTGTGCTTGTCCTCGGTCTTGCGCAGCTCCTCGCGATAGCGCGAGACGAGCAGCAGGGCGTAGTCCGTCCCGGCGCCGAGCACGAGCACCGACAGGATCAACGAGGACTGGCCGTTGACCGTGACGCCGAGCTCGGTCAGCAGGTAGCCGACGCCGCGCGTCGCCATCTCCGCGAACGCGACGGCGATGATCGGGATGAGCCAGAAGATCGGGCTGCGGTAGATGAGGATCAGCAGGATGAGGACGAGCGTGAACCCCGCGACGAGCAGGTTTCCGTCGATGTCCTCGAAGACCTTGATCGCGTCGGCGGAGTAGCCGGCCGGGCCGGTGACCTTGGCCTCCAGGCCGCCGCCCGGGTCGCTGACGCGCTCGCGGACCGCGTCGACCGGATCGAGGATCGTCTCCGACTCGCCGTCGACCGTGATCTGCGACTGGTAGATCGCCGTCGCCCCGTCCTTCGACTTGACCTGGAGGGTGAAGCGCGACGTGTTGGGCAGCTTGAGCTTGTTGAGCTGCGCCCGATCCTTGTTGACCTGGCGGCGGTCCTTCAGCTTCAGGCCGCCGTCGCGGTGATAGACGACGACGATCGCGGCCTTCTCGCCGCCCTGCAGGCGCTCGCTCTTCTCGAGCGCCTTCGTCGACTCGGCGTCGCCGGGCAAAAACGACGTCGACTCGTTCTTCTCGGCGTCGGCGAACTTCGTCGCCAGATCCCCGGCGCCCACGCCGAGCATCGCCACGAGCCAGACGAGCGCGACGATCCACTTGGCGCGCCGGCCCGCGGCGACGGTGAGCAGGGAGGACAAGGGCAGTACTCCTACCAGCATTCGGCCGCCGACGGGTCAGCGGCCGTACGGCGGCGTCCGGCCGGAAATCAGCGCGCTGGGCCGAGCAGCGTTTCGAGCTCGCCGGGCTCGGTGACCGGCTGCTGGCACGTGAAGCGCTCGCACACGTACGCGGCGGCCTGTCCGCTGCGGGCCGCGCGCCCTTCGAGGAGCGGGATGCCGCCGGCGTCCGATCCGTCGCCGCCGGCGAGGACGACGTGCGGCCGGAACGTGCCGCGCACGACGCGCTGAAGCGCGCTCGTGTCCTCGCCGACGAGCGCGACCTCCTGCACCGTCGCGAGGTGGAAGTCCAGCACCTGGAGGAGGTGACCGAACGCGATCGGCGAGCGGCGCAGCAGGTCGCCGATGAGGCGCAGCACGCCGAGCGCCTGCTCCTCGTAGCGCGCCTCGCCGGTGAGCGCCGCGAAGCGCAGGAGCCCGTAGGCGGCGCTCGACTGGCCCGATGGGATCGGCGCGTCGTCGATCTCCTTGCGGCGCGCGACGAGCTGCTCGTGGTCGGACGAGGTCTGAAAGAAGCCGCCGTGCTCGGGGTCGCCGAAGCGCTCGATCATCGTGTCGGCGAGCTCGCGGGCCGCCGCGAACCAGCGCGGCTCGAACGTCGCCTCGTAGAGCGTGATGAGCGCCTCGAGCAGGAACGCGTGGTCCTCGAGGTACGCGTTGAGCTTTGCCTCGCCGGCGTTGTAGGTCCGCAGGAGGCGTCCGTCGTCGCTGCGCATCTCGTCGAGCACGAACGCGGCGGCACGGCGGGCGGCGTCGACGTAGTCCGGGCGCTCCAGCGCGGCGCCGGCCTCGGCGAGCGCGCTGATCATGAGCGCGTTCCAGGCCGTCAGGCGCTTGTCGTCCAGGCCCGGGCGCACGCGCTCGGCGCGCTTGGCGAGCAGCGCGGCCCGGATGTGCTGGCGCTGCTCTGGCGCGGGCTCGGGCCCGCGCGACTCGAGGATGTTCGAGCCCTCGAAATTGCCGCGCTCGCTCGCGCCGAACCACTCGATCGCGGCGTCGGCATCGTCGCCGAGCGCGTCGCGCAGCTCATCGAGGCTCCAGACGTAGAACTTGCCCTCGACGCCCTCGGAGTCCGCGTCGAGCGCGCTGTAGAACGCGCCCTCGGGGCCGGTCATCTCGCGCAGCGCCCAGTCGAGCGTCTCCTCGGCCGTGCGGCGCAGGATCGGATCGCCCCCGTCGGGCCCGCCGCCGACCTGCCAGCCGTGCAGGTAGGCGCGCGCGAGCAGCGCGTTGTCGTAGAGCATCTTCTCGAAGTGCGGGACCGTCCAGGTGCTGTCGACGGCGTAGCGCGCGAAGCCGCCGCCGACCTGGTCGTAGATCCCGCCCGAGGCCATCGAGCGCAGCGTGTAGAGGCTCATCGCCGTCTCGCCGCGGCGCAGGAGGAACTCGATCGTCGAGGACGCGGGGAACTTCGGCGCGCCGCCCCAGCCGCCGTTGGCGGAGTCGAAGTGCGAGCGCAGCTGGGCGACGGCGTCGTCGAGGATCTGCGCGCTCAGCGGCCCCTCGGCGGTCGCCAGCCGGGCTGCGCCGGCGAGCCGTGCCGCCATCGCGTCGTTCTGGGCGCGGATGTCCTCGCGCTGGGTGTCCCAGGCCTGCGCGACGGCGGTGAGCACCATCGGCCAGCTCGGCATCCCCTGGCGCGGCTCGGGCGGGAAGTACGTGCCCGCGTAGAACGGGACCTGCTCGGGCGTGATGAAGACGTTCAGCGGCCAGCCGCCGTGGCCGGTCATGAGCTGGACGGCCTCCATGTACAGCGCGTCGACGTCGGGGCGCTCCTCGCGGTCGACCTTGACGCACACGAACTTCTCGTTCATGAGCGCGGCGATCTCGTCGTCCTCGAAGCACTCGCGCTCCATCACGTGGCACCAGTGACACGCCGAGTAGCCGATCGAGACGAGCAGCGGGCGGTCGAGCTCGCGGGCGCGGGCGAGGGCGCCTTCGCCCCAGGGCTGCCATTCGACGGGGTTGTGCTGGTGCTGCAGGAGGTAGGGCGACGTCTCGCCGGCGAGCGCGTTGGCCATCCCGAGGCGCTACCCGTGGGCTGTGACGTGCAACCGGCGCATGGGCGGGGCAATCTAACGAGCGGGTACCGTCCGGTCCCGCCATC
>JBOGYT010000240.1:0-19225 GCA_050696955.1 Solirubrobacteraceae bacterium
ATCGGGCGAAGGCGTCGGCCTCGAACCAGGAGACGTGCATGGCGGGCCGCTCGTGGTCATCGGGTGGCCCGCCAGCCGTCCAGCCCTCGGGGTGCGTGATGTCGTACTCCTCCTTCCACGCCCAGCCCTCGTCGGACCACCACTCGCGCCGCACGTAGCCGCCGCCCTCGACGAAATGCATCCAGGTCCCGTTCGTCACCGGCCGGCGGGCGATGCGGAACGCCGGCACGTCGACCGCGTGGCGCGGGCGCTCGTTGTCGAAGGCAAAGCCGTCGGGGCCGGCGCCGAGGTCGCAGGCGCCGGCCGGCACCTCGATCCAGCCCTCGGGCTCGTCGCACGGCGCCGCCGGCGGCGCGCCACCTGCAAGCCCGGCGAGAAACAGCGTCTGGCGCATCGTCTCGTTGTGCTGGGCCTCGTGGCGGATGACCATCTCGTGCAGCACCCCGTCGCCGGGCCCGTCGCGGTCGAGGAGGTCGAGCGCGCGCTCGCGCACCGCGTCCATGTAGTCATGCAGCTCGTCTCCGCGCAGGAACGGGATCTCGCCGCGGACCGCCCGCGGGGTCTCGAACGCGTCGTAGAGATCGGCGAGGTCGGCGCGCAGCAGCGGCTGGCCGCCGTGGCGGTGCACGAGCCACAGATCCTCGTAGGCGGCGATGTGGCCGAGGTCCCAGACGAGCGGGCTCATCAGCGGATCGTGGACGGCCTCGAGCTCGGCCTCGCTGAGCGGCGCGACGAGCGCGAGGGTCCGCTCGCGGGCCCCATGCAGGGCGCTCCCCAAGGCGGATGAGGCGACGGTCGCCATTCGCACAGTCACGTTACCCACTCACACATGACGGAACCCTGAATACTTTGATCTTGGCGGGCATGCGCTGCGCTACGTGCTCGTGAGCGCCGCGAGTGCCCTGTCGACGTCCTCGTCGGTGTTGTAGAGGTGCCAGGACGCGCGCAGCCTCCCGCCGCGCAGCGCCACAACGATACCCGCCCGCTCCAGGCGCTCGGCCCCGCCGGGCATGTCGACGGACACGATGGCGCTGCCCGCGGGCTCCAGCCCCAGCCCGGCCCGGAAGCGGTTGGCGAGCGCGACATCATGGGCGTATACGGCGTCGACGCCGATCCGGTTGATCAGCTCGAGCGCCGGCGCGGTGCCGACCCACGAGAACCAGGCGGGCGAGATGTCCAGCCGGCGCGCGTTGTGCGCCAGGCGCAGCGGCGGGCCGAAGTAGCTCGAGTGCACGTCCTCGCCGGCGTACCAGCCGGCGGAGTGCGGGGTGATGGCCGCGAGGCGCTCGTCGCGGACGAACATGAACGCGGTCCCGCGCGGCGACACGAGCCACTTGTACGCGGTGCAGACGATGGCGTCGAAGCGCGGCGCCTCGATCGGCAGCCAACCGCAGGCCTGCGTCGCGTCGAGCACGGTCATCGCGCCGTGCTTTCGCGCCGCGGCGACGACGGCGTCGAGATCCGCCACCTCGCCGGTGCTCATCTGGACGGCGCTGAAGGCGACGACGTCCGTCCGCGCGTCGATCGCGTCCGCGAGGCGCGCCGGCGGCACCGTTGTGACCTGGACGCCGCGCTCCTCCTGGACGAGGAACGGAAACAGCGACGACGTGAACTCGACGTCGGGGATCACGACGCGCGCGCCGTCGGGCAACGACGCGGCGATGAGCCCCATGAGCGACGAGATGTTCGCGCCGATCGCGACCTGCTCGGGCGCCGCGCCGACCAGCGCGGCGAATGCGGCCCGCGCCCGCTCGGAGCTGTCGCCCCAGTGCTCCCAGCTGGTGCGCCCGCAGCGCCAGTCGTCGAGCGCGGCCTGCATCGCGTCGAAGCCGTCGCGCGGCGGCAGCCCGTAGCTCGCGGTGTTGAGGTACACGCCCTCGGGCGACCACTGCTCGCTCGCCTGCGCGATGGTGAGCTCCGGCGCCATGCCGCAGACGCTACTTGCCGCCGTTCGGCTCGTGCTCCGCGCGCCGCCGGCGAGCGATGGATCGCCCTACCCGCCCGGGGCCGCCTCGCGGTCGCACACGATCTCGTCGAGATCCTCGCCGAGCCGCCCGACCGGCACCTCCGGGTCGCCGGCGATGGCGCGCGCGAGCGCCTCGCGCTTGTCCTCACCGGTCACGAGCAGCAGCGCGTGGCGGGCGCGCCGCAACAGCGGCAGCGACAGGGTGACCCGCTCGGGCGGCGGCTTGGGCGCGCCGCGGATCGCCACGCACGGCGCCTCGGTCACCTGCAGCGCGGGATGACCCGGAAACAGCGACGCCGTGTGGCCGTCGGGGCCCATGCCGAGCAGCACGATGTCGAAGACCATGTCCGCGACGAACTCGCGCAGCTCGAGCCCGTAGAGCCAGGCGGCGTCCTCGGGCACCTCTGGCCGCGGGAGCCTGTGCAGGACCGGCGGCGGCGCGATCGCCCCGGCGTACAGGCTCTCGAGCACCATGCGCGCATTGGACTCGGGGTCGTCGTGGGGCACGCAGCGCTCGTCGCCGAGCCACAGGTGGACGTGGGCCCACGAACCCTCGATGCCGGCCAGCAGCTCGTACGTGCGGCGCGGCGTGCGGCCGCCCGCGAGCGCGACGTGAACCTCGCGGCCCTCGGCGCGCGCGTCGCCGATGCGCCAGGCGATCTCGTCCGCGGCGTGCCGCGCCACGGCCTCGGCGTCCTCGAGCACCCGCAGCGTCGTCACAGCGACTCCCGCCGGCGCGCGTCGAGCGGCTGCCGGGCGAGCGCGAGCTCGTGATCGGCCTCGATGACGTGCATGACCGCGTTGACGAGGGCGAGGTGGGTGAACGCCTGCGGGAAGTTGCCGAGGTGGCGGCCCGACAGCGGGTCGATCTCCTCCGCGTACAGGTCGAGCGGGCTGGCGTAGGAGAGCAGCCTCTCGCACAGCTCGCGCGCGCGGTCGTGCTCGCCGATCTCGCTCAGCGCGCTGACGAGCCAGAACGAGCAGATCGTGAACGTCCCCTCCTTCTGGGCGTCGAGGCCGTCGTCGGTCTCCTCGGGCCGGTAGCGCAACACGAGCCCGTGGACCGTGAGCTCCTCGTCGATGGCGTTGACCGTCGCGACCATCCGCTCGTCGGTCGGCGGCAGGAAGCGCACGAGCGGGGCGAGCAGCAGCGACGCATCGAGCGCCGAGGAGCCGTAGTGCTGCGTCAGGACGCCGCGCTCGTCGACGCCGTGTGCGAGCACGTCGGCCTGGATCTCGTCGGCCGCCGCCTGCCAGAGCGCGATCTTCTCGTCGTCCTCGCGCAGCCGCGCGAGGCGCGCGCCGCGGTCGGCGGCGACCCAGCACATGACCTTCGAGGAGGTGAAGTGCTTCGGCTCGCCGCGCACCTCCCAGATGCCGCGGTCGGGCTCGCGCCAGTGCGTCAGCGCCTTGGAGACCTGCGTGCACAGCAGCGGCCAGTACGTCTCGCGCAGGCCGTCGCGCGACTTCGTGTGCAGGTAGAACGAGTCCAGCGCGCTGCCCCAGACATCGTGCTGGCGGTGCTTGTAGGCGGCGTTGCCGATCCGCACCGGCCGCGCGTGCCCGTATCCCTCGAGGTGGTCGAGCTGCTCCTCATGCAGCTCACGCTCGCCGCCGATCCCGTACATGACCTGCAGGTCGGCCTCCGCCGAGACGTCGGCGATGAAGTTGAAGAAGTCGTCGGCCTCCCAGTCGAAGCCGAGCGTGTAGAGCGCCCACAGCATGAACGTCGAGTCGCGCACCCACGAGTAGCGGTAGTCCCAGTTGCGGTCGCCGCCGGGCGTCTCGGGCAACGACGTCGTCGCGGCGGCGAGCATCGCACCGGTGGGCGCGTAGGTCAGGCCCTTGAGCGTCAGCGCGCTGCGCTGGAGGTAGACGCGCCAGGGGTGGTCGGGGAACCTGCCCTGCGAGAGCCACTCGTGCCAGAAGTCGGCGGTGAACACGAGCCGCTGGTAGGCGTCCTCGAAGCTCTTCGGGCCCTCGTGGTCCGCGCCCCAGCTCAGCGCGACATACCCGACGTCGCCGTCGTGCAACGTCGTGCGCGCGCGGACCGTCGAGCCCTCGATGCCGAGCCGCAGGTCGCTGTGCAGCTTGAGGCGCAGGTCGGACCCGTCGAAATGCGCGGTGCACTCCTCGTAGCCCTCGCCGCTGTAGTCCCAGCGCGCCCGCGCGCGCCCGTAGTCGTGGATCGGGTCGCACTCGAGGTGCATGTTCACCGTGCCGTTGACGCAGCGCAGGGTGCGCAGCAGGACGTGCTCGGCGTCGTAGTCGCTCGGCGAGCGGCGGTGGGTGTGCGAGCGCTCGCGGTCGTGCCGCCACGGACCGACGAGCAGCACGTCGCGCGCGATGAGCCAGCCGGTCTTCGTGCCCCAGGTCGTCTCGACGATGTTCGTGCCGGGCACGTAGCGCCGTCCCGCCGGGACCGAGGTACCGGCGGGGGCGAGCGAGAACATGCCGGCGTCGCGATCGAGCATCGCGCCGAAGATGCTCGGGCTGTCGAAGCGCGGCGCGCACATCCACTCGACGTTGCCGGTCGGCGCGATGAGCGCGCAGACCTCGCAGTCCGACACGAAGGCGTAGTCGGCGATCGGCGGGAACGGGCTGCCGGCCATGGGCACATGGGCCGACGCGGTGCTCATTGCAGCATCCTCCGCGCAGCGCGGAGCGATCCCTTGAACGGCGCGTCGCGCATGAGCGCGTGGCGGATGCCCTCGCCGAGGATGCCCGGCTCGCCGCGTGACGCGCCGAGGACCGTCCACACGTGCTCCGTGCCGTCGCGCTCCACGCGCCGCGCGGTCAGGCCGCCCTCGCCGCGCTCGAGCGCGAGCAGCGTCCCGAGATCGCTGCGCGTCTCGATGCCCGACAGGCCCGGCACCTGCATGCGGTCGACCGGCTCCAGGCGCAGCTCGACCTCGCCGCGGCGGGCGCGCGCGCGGCCGCGCAGCAGGTCGCCGTGGCGGGTGAGCGCGTCGGGCCGCCAGTTCAGGCGCGAGCACAGCCAGCCGACGAGCAGCAGGCCGGACACGAGCGAGTCCGCGCGGTAGCGAACCGAGACCTTCGACAGGGTGTCGAGCTCGGGCCGGCGGCGCGGCGGGTCATAGGCCGCCGCGAGCCGCTCGCGCCACGGCGTGCAGCGCAGCCAGGCGAGGTCGACGACGTCGATGCGCTCGGCGAGCTCGCAGACGCGGTCGAGCGCCCCCTGCACGTCGGGCTCGTCGATCGAATCCAGCAGCACGTCCTGGGCGACCGGGTCGCCTCCCGCGCGGCCGGTCGTGAGCGCGTCGACGGCCTCGGGGTGACCGTGCGGCGACCAGACGGCGGTGCGCAGGTCCGTGACGACGAGCGGGTCGACGATCGTGTCCAGATCGCGCAGGTGGCGCTCGCCGACGTTGACGATGACGAGCTCGCGCATCGCCGCGAAGCTGCTGCCGGTCGTCGCGTCGTCGGTGCTGACGCTCGCGGTCGCGTCGATCGTGTTGCGGCCCGGCTCGACGGTGCAGACGACCGTGCGCGAAGCGTGGTAGCGCCCGACGCGTCGCAGGCGGTTGGCGATCTCGCCGCTCCACGCGCGATCCACGACGCAGACGAGGTTGAGGGTCCGCGCGGGGACGCAGTGCTGGTTTTGCACCACGCACTCGGCGACGAGCCGGCGCAGCGCCTCCTCGATCTTGGCGGGGCCGGTCTCCTGATCGCGCCAGACGAGGTCGGTGGTCGTCAAATCATCCTCCAGCGGGCGTTGCCGACGAGCAGCTTCTCGGCCTCGGTCGGTCCCTGGGAACCGGCCGGGTACTGCGCCAGCGGGCCGGCAAGCCGGCTCCACGCCTGCACGATCGGGTCGCAGATGCGCCACTGCGCCTCGACCTCGTCGTTGCGGGTGAAGAGGGTCGCGTCGCCGCGCATCGCGTCGATGATGAGCCGCTCGTAGGCCTCGGGCGACTCGGACAAAAACGCCGTGCCGTAGAGGAACTCCATGTTCACCGTGCGGATCGCCATTCGCGTGCCGGGGATCTTCGCGCCGATCGACAGCGACACGCCCTCGTTGGGCTGCATGGTGAGGACGAGCACGTTGGGCTTGATCTCAGGCCCCTCGTCGCTGTGAAACGCGAGGTGCGGGACGGGCTTGAGCGTGACGGCGATCTCCGTCACCTTGCGGGCGAGCCGCTTGCCGGTGCGCAGGTACATCGGCACGCCCGCCCAGCGCCAGTTCTGCACCTCGAGGCGCAGCGCGGCGTAGGTCTCCGTCGTCGAGTCGGGCGGCACGCCGGGCTCCTCGAGGTAGCCGCGGACCTCCTCGCCGGCGACGACACCGCGCGCGTACTGCGCGCGGACGGCCATCTCGGGGACCTCCTCGATGCGCGGCGCGCGGATCGCGCGCAGGACCTTGACCTTCTCGTCGCGCACGGGGTCGGCCTCGAAGGCCACGGGCGGCTCCATGCACAGCAGCGACAGCAGCTGGAGCATGTGGTTCTGGACGAGATCGCGCAGCGCGCCCGCCGTGTCGTAGTAGCCCGCGCGCGAGCCGATCCCGATGTCCTCGGCCGCCGTGATCTGCACGTGGTCGATGAAGTTGCGGTTCCACAGCGGCTCGAACATGTTGTTCGCGAAGCGCAGCGCCAGGACGTTCTGGACGGTCTCCTTGCCGAGGTAGTGGTCGATGCGGAAGACCTGCTGCTCGCCGAAGACCGACAGGACGCGCTGGTTGAGCTCGCGCGCCTCCTGCAGCGAGCGGCCGAAGGGCTTCTCGATGATCACGCGCACGTCGGACTCCTCGCGGCGCGCGAGGCCGTGCTCGCCGAGCTCGTCGACGATGACCGGGAAGAAGCTCGGCGCGGTCGACAGGTAGAAGCAGCGGTTCATCGGCATGCCGACCGACTCGTCGAGCTCGTCGAGGAGCTCCTTCAGCCGCGCGTAGACGCGATCCTCGTCGAACGAGCCGGGGACGTAGCGCATGTCCTCGAAGAGCTTCGTCAGCACCTTGTCGTTGGGCGTGCGGCGCGAGAACTCGCGCACGGACTCGATCGCCATCTTGCGAAAGTCGTCGTCGTCCATCTCCGAGCGCGCGTTGCCGATGAGCGCGAAGCGCTCGGGCAGCGCGCCCTCGTGCGCGAGGTTGTAGAGCGCCGGGAGCAGCTTGCGGCGGGCGAGGTCGCCGGTGGCGCCGAAGATCACGAGCGCCGTCGGGTGCACGGGCAGGCGCTCGAGGCCCTCGACGAGCGGGTTCCCGCCGAGGCGCTGCTCCGTGGCGCTCATCCGTCCGCCGACTTCTTCGTCGCATGCCCGCCGAACTGCGCGCGCAGGGCGGCGAGCACGCGGTGGGTGAAGTCGCCATCGCCGCGGCTGTAGAAGCGCGCGTACAGCGCGGCGGTGATGACCGGCGTCGGCACGTCCTTGGCGATCGCGTCCTCGATCGTCCAGCGGCCCTCGCCGGAGTCCTCGGTGTAGCCGCTCAGGCCGGCCAGGTCGTTGCCCTCCTGCTCGAACGCGCGCGCCGCCAGCTCGCACAGCCACGAGCGCACGACCGAGCCCTGGTTCCACAGGTGGGCGATCTTCGCGTTGTCGAGCTCGAACTCGGACTTGTCGAAGAGGTCGAAGCCCTCGGCGTAGGCCTGCATGAGGCCGTACTCGACGCCGTTGTGGACCATCTTCACGTAGTGGCCGGCGCCGCTGGGGCCGAAGTGACCCCAGCCGCGCGGGCCGAGGACGTCGCGGCCGAGCTCGCTGCACTCGGGCGCGAGCACGTCGAGGATCGGCGCCAGGCGCTTCACCGACGGGTTGGGCCCGCCGACCATCATGCAGTAGCCGAGCTCGAGGCCCCAGACGCCGCCGCTCGTGCCGACGTCGACGTACTGGATGCCGTCCGTCTTCAGCGCGGCGGCGCGCTCGCGGTCGTCGGTCCACTTCGAGTTGCCGCCGTCGATGATCATGTCGCCCTTGCCCATGAGCGCCGCGAGCTTGTCGACCGTGTCCTGCGTCGGCTTGCCGGCCGGCACCATGATCCAGACCATGCGCGGCGGCTCGAGCTTCTTCACGAGGTCCGCGAGCGACCGCGCGCCGCGCGCGCCCGTGCTGCCGGCGATGCGCTTGACGGTGTCCTTGTCGCGGTCGTAGGCGACGACGTCGTGGTCGGAGTCGCGCTTGATGCGCGCGACCATGTTGCCGCCCATGCGGCCGAGCCCGACGAAGCCGATCTGCGTGGCCATCACAGGATCTCCTTGAGCTTGGCGGTGAGCGCTCTCACGGCCGCGGCGGGATCCTCGCCGTCCAACCGTATCCGCTCGGCCGGCCGCCCGCGCTCGCGCAGCGTCTGCAGGTCGCCGACGGCCTGCGCGTTCTTCAGCAGCCCGAACGTGTAGCGCTTCTTCGGGATCTTCACGTCCTCGGGACCGTCGTGGACGAGCACGAGGAAGCGCGGGAATCCGTCCCCACCCACCCCGCCCTTGTGCAGCTGCCCCGTGGAGTGCAGGTAGCGCGGCCCGTAGCCGAACGTCGTCGTCGCCTTCGTCGCGTCGCGGATCGCGGCGCGCAGCTCGGTCATCGCGGCGTCGAACTCGTCGCCCGGCGCCAGGAAGCCGAGGAGCGCGACGTAGCTCGGCGGCGTGGCCTCGCCGAGCAGCGCGCGCAACGCGTCGTCGTCGGCGTCCGGCACGTCGGGCAGCTCGCCGGTCTCGGCGACCTGCGCCAGCACACGGCTCGTCATGTCCTTGGCGGCCTGCACGTCGGGCTGGTCGAACGGGTTGACGCCCAGCGCCCAGCCCGCCACGGCGGTCGCGAACTCGGCGAAGAAGAAGATCCGCCCGAGATCCTCCGGGCCGCCCGCCGACAGCGTCACGGTCGGCTGGTTGGCCGCCGCGAGCGCCTTGACCGCCTCGTCGAGCTCCTCGCTCGGGTCCTCGTTGTCGCGCAGGTAGCAGAAGACGCGATCCTCGCCGTAGACGCCGTCCCGCCCACCCGGCCCGAGCGGCTCGTCGGTCACCGGCACGATCCCCTTGCCCTGCTTGCCGAGCGACTCGGCCACGAGCTGCTCGGCCCACAGGCCGAACGACGCGATCGGGTCGTCGACGACGAACGTCAGCTTGTCGCGGCCCTGCATGGCGAGCGCCGCCAGCGACACGCCGAGCCACAGTCCGCTGTTGCCTTCGCTCGCGTGGTAGGCGGTGCAGGCCTCGGCGGCGACGCCGGCCCCGTCGAGCAGGCGCTCGACGTCGACGCCCATCAGGGCGGCCGGCACGAGCCCGAAGAACGTCAGCGCGCTGTAGCGCCCGCCGACGTCGGGATCGTTGAGGAACGTGCGCCGGAAGTCGCGCTCGAACGCCAGCGACTGCAGCGACGAGCCGGGATCGGTGATCGCGACGTACTGCCCGCCGTGCGGGCGCAGGCTCCAGAAGTGCTCGAACAGCGACAGCGTCTCGATCGTCCCGCCGGACTTCGTCGAGACGATGAACAGCGCGTGCTCGAGATCGATCGCGCGCTCGATCGCGAGCACGGCGCCGGGATCCGTCGAGTCGAGCACGTGCAGGCGCAGGCAGCCGTGCTGGCACTCGCCGAAGCTGCGGCGCAGCACCTCCGGGGCGAGGCTCGACCCGCCCATCCCCAGCAGGACCGCGTCGGTGTAGCCGTCGGCGATCGCCTCCTGCGTGAACGCCTCGAGGTCGTCGACGTGCTCGGCGTACGTCTCGTGCGCGTTGAGCCAGCCGAGCCGGTCGGCCACCTCCGGCTGCCCGGGCGGGCCCCACAGCGTGTCGTCCTTTGACCAGATGCGGCGCGCGACGTGCTCGTCCTCGGCGCGCTTGATGAGCTCGGCGATGAGCGGCTCGAGCTCGTCGGGCAGCGACGAGTCGATCGTCTCCGGGCGGCCCGTGAAGATCGCCTCGCGCTTGGCCTCGATGCCGGCGAGCAGCTTCTCCATCGGCGTGACGAACGCGTCGATGCCCTGGCGCAGGAGCGTGTCGGTGACGTCCTCGAGGTCGATGCCGGCCTCGCGCAGCGCCTCGAGCACGGGCGTCGGGTCCTCGCGCACGGTCTCGCCGCGCACCTCCAGGCGCTCGGCGCAGGCGAGCAGCGTCTGCATCGGCATCGTGTTGACCGTGTCGGGCCCGACGAGCTCCTCGACGTACTTCGTCTCCGGGTAGGCGGGGTTCTTGACGCCGGTCGACGCCCACAGCGGGCGCTGGACGCTTGCGCCGGCGGCGCGCAGCTCGGCGAAGCGCTCGCCGTAGAAGATCTCTTCGAAGCGGCGATAGGCGTTGCGCGCGTTGGCGACGGCGGCCTGGCCCTTGAGGTCCTCGCGCCCGATCGCCTCGAGGCGCTTGTCGACCTCGCTGTCGACGCGCGAGACGAAGAACGACGCGACGGAGTGCATGTCGACATCCAGCCCGCGCGCGTGGCGGCGCTCGAGCCCGCGGATGTAGGCCTCGGCGACGGTCTCGTACGCCTCGACCGAAAACAGCAGCGTGACGTTGACGTTGATGCCCTCGTAGATCGCCTGCTCGATCGCCGGCAGCCCCTCGGGCGTCCCCGGGATCTTGATCATCGCGTTCGGGCGGTCGACGCGCTCCCAGTACTCGCGCGCCTGCGCGATCGTCCGGTCGGTGTCGAAGGCAAGGTCGGGATCGACCTCCAGCGAGACGAAGCCGTCGGCGCCGTCGAGCTCGTCGAAGACGCCGCGCAGCACGTCGGCGGCCTCCTGGACGTCCTGGATCGCGATCTCCTGGTAGATCGCGCGGGCCAGCGCGCCGGCACGGGCGAGGTTCTCGATCTGCTCGTCGTAGTCCGACGAGCCGAGGATCGCCTTCTCGAAGATCGCCGGGTTGGAGGTCACGCCGCGCAGCGAGTCCTCCTCGACGAGCCGCTGCAGCTCGCCGCCCTGGGTCAGCGAACGGCGGATCTGGTCGAGCCACGGGGAGGTCCCGGCCGCGACGAGCGCGGCGAGACGTTCGTTGATGTTCACGACATGGGTCACAGCGTTGACTCCAGTCCTTCGCGTTCGATGGTCAAGACCTTGCGCAGGCGCCGCACGTGGCGCTCCTCGCCGCTGAACGTCGCGCGGCAGAAGGCGTCGGCGAGCTCGGAGGCGATCGCGGGCCCGATGACCCGCGCGCCCAGGCACAGCACGTTGCAGTCGTCATGGCTGACGCATTGGCCGGCCGTGTAGTGGTCGTGGCAGGTCGCGGCGCGAACGCCGGGGATCTTGCAGGCCGCGACGGCGACGCCCGCGCCCGAGCCGCAGATGAGGATGCCGCGCTCGGCGTCGCCCGAGACGACGGCGCGTCCGACGGTCAGCGCGACGTTCGGGTAGTCGTCGTGCTCGCCGAGGTCGACCGGCTCGTGCCCGGCGGCGCGCACCGCGTCGAAGACGGTGTCGTGCAGCGGGACGCCGGCGTGGTCGACCGCGATCGCGATTAACAAGGGTTTCGGCCTCCGGTCATCGCAAGCGATGACCTGCGGACGACGTTACGAGGCCTCCGGTCATCGCAAGCGATGACCTGCGGACGACGTCTCCGCTTCGAGTTCGTGAGCCGCCAGCAGCGCCGCGCCGCGCACCCCGGCCTCGGGGCCGTAGCGGGCCTGGCGGATCTGGGTCCGCGTCCCCACCCCGGTCAGCGTGAACCGCGCGGCCTCCTCGCGCGCGGGCGCGAGCAGCAGGTCGCCCGCCGCCGAGACCCCGCCGCCGATGACGACGTGGTCGGGGTCGAACGTGTTGATCACGTTGGCGATGCCGACGCCGAGGCGGCGCCCGAGCAGCTCGAGCGCGGCGATCGCGCCGGTGTCCCCGTCGCGCGCCCGGTCGATCGTCGTGCCCGGCGCAATGCCGTACGCGCGCGCGCGCTCGTTGAGCGCCTGGCCGGAGGCGAGCGACTCCAGCGAGCCCGGTTGCGGGAAGTCCTCGGTGTGTGCGAACGGCGCCTCGCGCAGGTCGGCTCCGACGGCCGTGTGCCCGATCTCGGCGGCGGCGCCGGTGGCGCCACGGTAGATGCGCCCGTTGATGACGATGCCGCCGCCGACGCCGGTCCCGACGGTGAGCATCACGAGGTGGCGCGCGAGGAGCCCACCTTCGTCGTCGTAGGCCTCGGCGAGCGCCGCGCACGTCGCGTCGTTGTCGACGAAGACCGGCACGCCGAGGCGCTCGCGCAGGACCGCGCGCAGCGGCACGTCCGTCAGCGGGATGTTCACCGACGACCGCACGCGCCCGGTCTCGAAGTCGACGACGGAGGGGACCGCGACCCCGACGGCGACCGCATCGCCCGCCGCGCGGATCGCGGCCACGATCTGCTCGATGAGCTCCTCCGGCGTGCCCGTGTCCGTGCGCCGCAGCGGGGCGCAGTGCAGCGTCGTTCCGTCGAGCACGGCGACCGCCATCTTCGTTCCGCCCACATCGACGCCGATGACGCGACCCGCGGCCGCGTCGTGCGGGAGGTGGCTCGCGGGGGTGGTCTCGGGTGTCTTCGTCATGAGCACGGTGTCAGCGCTGGCGGCATGCTCGGGAGGATCGACGAGCGCAACTCCATGCACATCCGTTGGTCACCCTGATTCGCTGCCCCGAACACTGGCTACCCACTGGGTGCGAGCATCGCACACCGGGTAGCGTGCGCTCGTGACTGATGCCGTGAACACGTTCCTGACGCTCGCGGGCCGGTGGGACTACCCGGTGTTCATCGTGACCGCCGGCGAGGGCGAGCGCCGCGAGGGCTGCGTCATGGGCTTCGCGACGCAGTCGAGCTTCGACCCGGCGCGCTTCCTCGCGTGCCTGTCGCGCGCGAACCGCACGTTTCGCCTCGCCCAGGAGACCGACGCGCTCGCCGTCCACGTCGTGCCGGCCGATCGCGTCGACCTGGCCGAGCTCTTCGGCGGCGAGACCGGCGACGAGATCGACAAGTTCGAGCGCTGCGAGTGGCATGTTGGACCGCGCGGGCTGCCGATCGTCGACGGCTGCCCGAGCTGGTTCGCCGGCGACATCCTCGACCGCATCGACCTCGGCGATCACATGGGCTTTCTCCTCGGTCCGTTCGCCGCGCAGGACGACGAGTCGCGCGAGATCCTGTACTTCCAGGGCGTGAAGCACATCGAGCCCGGTCACCCGGCGACGTGACGAACGCGCCCGCCCGCAACGAGCCGCCCGTGACGTTGCGGCGTCTGCATCCCGAGCCCGCCGAGCTGACCGCCGACGCGGCGGTGGCGGAGCTTCGCTTCGGCGACGCGGCGCCCGCGACCCGGCCGTACGTCGCCGTCAACATGGTCGCCACCACCGACGGCCGCGCCACGGTCGCCGGCCGCACCGCCCCGCTCTCGAGCGTGGCCGACCGCCAGCTCTTCCACGCGCTGCGCACGCGCGTCGACGCCGTCATGGTCGGCGCGGGGACGCTGCGCGTCGAGCGCTACGGCCGCCTCGTGCGCGACGAGCACCGCCGCGACCAGCGGCGGGCGTTCGGCCTCGATCCCGACCCGCTGGCGATCGTCGTCAGCGCGAGCCTCAACCTGCCGCGCGACCTGCCGCTGCTGCAGGATCCGTCGTCGCGCGGCGTCGTGATCACCTCATCGGAGGCGGAGCTCGAGGGGGCCGCCGCGCAGGTCGAGTACCTACGCTCGTCGCCGGTCGACCTGCCGGCCGCGCTCGCGCGCCTGCGCACGGAGTACGGCGTGCGCTCGATCCTCTGCGAGGGCGGGCCGCACCTCAACGCGTCGCTGCTGGCCGACGGCCTGCTCGACGAGCTCTTCCTCACGACCGTGCCGAAGCTCGGCGGGGCGGCCGGCGCGCTGAGCATCATGGACGACGCGCCGCTCGGCGAGCTGCTGGCGCTGCGGTTGCTGTGGCTGCTCGAGTCTGGCGGCGAGCTGTTCGCGCGCTACGCGATCGGCACTAGCGACGAACAGCATCGATGAAGACGGGGCGAGGCCGGCCGGCGGGCAGGAACCGGTGCTGCGTCGGACCGGCGCGGCGGCGAGTGTCGGGTTGTCCCCGCATGCCGGGGAGAATCCGCCATCGAGCGATGCGGTTCGCCCGCGCTCTGCCCCGCACGCGCCGTCGGAGCTGGGTTCCTACTCGGCCTCGTACGTCGTCCTGAGTACGCCGCGGGCGAGCGTGTGGAACGCGAGGTTGAAGCCGACGTAGGCCGGCGATGCGGTCGAGTCCGGCCCGAGTTCGTCCGTGTCGAGTGCGTGGACGGTGTAGACGTAGCGGTGCGGGCCGTCGCCGCCGGGCGGTGCGGCTCCGCCGTACCCCATCTCGCCGTAGTCGTTGCGCGCCTCGACCGCACCCTCGGGCAGGCCGTCGGGGCTCGCGCCTGACGCAAGCTCCGTCGTCGAGGCCGGGAGGTTGAACAGCACCCAGTGCCAGAAGCCGCTTCCGGTTGGCGCGTCGGGGTCGTACACGGTGACCGCGAAGCCCTGCGTCTCCTCGGGGAAGCCGGACCAGCTCAGGTGCGGGGAGACGTTCTCGCCGCCGGCGCTGCCATGCGCATGTCGGGCGTTCTGCGGCTGTCCGTCCTGGACGTCGTTGCTCTGCACCGAGAACTCTGGCCTCGGCGGCAGCAGGTCATGTGGGTCGGGTGCCTTCGCGCGCTCAATGGACATGCGCGCGACCCTATCCCAACATCGTTCGCGGCCTCAACGTCGGGCGGGGCGTACGATCGCGCGATGGAGCGTGAGTCGCTGGAAGGGATCGCGGCCGCCGACGCTCACCTCGGCCGAGCGGTTCCGCTGCCGGCCGTGCCGGTCCCGCTGGCGCGCTGGGTCGAGGTCGTGACCGCCGGGCCGAAGGCGGTTGAGGTGGAATGGAACCTCGACGCGACGCGCCCGGGCTCGCCGGGGCGGCTGGCGCTGTTCGTGGGGGTGAGCGCGCCGCCGGAGCGCGGGCTCCCGTCGCCCGCGCAGCTCGGCCGCTACGAGCACCGGACCGCGCCGCTCGCCGAAGCCGAGCCCGAGCTGCGACCGGTGATCGAGCTTGCGTGGGAGGACGGCGGGCTGTTCTTCCGGCTCACCGGCCAGGGGCCGTGGGAGCTCGTCGAGCTGATCGCGCTGGCCGAGTCGATCCCAGGTTAGGCTCCGGCCCATGGAGCGGCTGACGGTCAATGAGTTCGTCGCGATGCTCGGCGGGCTCATGCTGGCGGGCGGCCTGTTCGCGAACTGGTACGAGTCGGTCAGCAGGCTCGCGACGATCGCGGGGGAGACCGGGCTCGGGACCTACAGCGGCTGGGATGCGCACAGCATCATGCGCTGGGTGCTGCTCGTCATCGCGGTTGCGCCGTTCATCCTCGCCTACATCATCGCCCGCGACCATCAGCTGACATGGGCTCGCGGTGAGCTGACGGCCGTGCTGGCGATCCTCGCGTTCGGCCTGCTGCTCTACGTCGGGGTCATCGACCGACCGGGTGAGCCGGCGGGCCAGATCGAGCTCGAGTGGGGTTGGTACGTCGCGCTCGCCGGCGGCGCGCTCATGCTCGCCGGAGCGGCGCTGCGGGCGAGCGAGACCGAGCGGCGGCGCAAGCCGCCCGGCACGATCTAGTGGCCGTGATGCCACAGGCGGTAACCCGGTCCACCTCCGCCGTCCCGCTCCCTCGTTCGTTCATCGATGCAGTTCGTGGACCGCGGCGCCACCAATCCGAACTTCGTCCACGACGCCTGAAACTCCCCGCAGGTAGCGGGGTAGTAAGTGACGTTCCGTACAAACCGTCGCGTCAAAAAGGAGGCGTGATGGATCTCCTCAAGCGGCTCGATCCGCTCTGGATCGCCCTGCTCATCGTTGGTGGCATGAACTACGCCATCATCGCGCTGTTCGACACGAATGTCGTCACCGAGATCGTCGGTACCGGCAGCGGCGCGGACATCGTGTACGTGCTCTTCGGCTTCTCGGCGCTCATGTTCGTGCCGCGGATGCTCGACGAGATGCACATCGGTCACACCGCGCGGCCTCACGGCGCATAGCGCTCAACCACCGGCCCGGCGACACCGCACGTGTCGCCGCGCCCGGTGTGTTCTCAGACGGGCGCCCGCTCCCGTGGCGGGTCCTGGCCCGCCGGCGGCGGGTCGGGCAGGTCATCCGGATCGATCTCGGGCTGCGCGTAGCGTCCCGTCACCGACTCGGCGAGGTCCAGACGCGCGAGTGAGCGCAGGAAGCCGTGCGTGATGATCACGTGGATGCGCGACTGGGTCGCGGCGTAGAACCAGCGCGCGATCCCGCTGGCGAGCGCCGGGTAGAAGTTGGCGACCTCGACCTCCACGTGGACGCGCTGATGCTGCGCATCGACCGCGCCGCAGCGCTGGACGTCGATCTGCAGGTAGCCGTCGCCGCCGTGGGCGGCGCGCGAGACGAGCACGCCGCTCTGGATCCGCCAGCGCACGATCGCGCGGGTCGCGTTCATCTCGTACTCGGGCGCCCGGAAGCGCAGCAAGACGAACGGGCGCGTGATCAGCACGACGGCGCGCTCGTCCTCGTCGTACCTGATGCGGATGAGCCCGAGCGTCCAGCGAGTCAAGAAGCGCCAGTAGGTCCGCGCGAGGCGCTCGAGGTGCATCGGTGACCAGATCTCGTCCAGCGCCTCGTTGGGCAGCGTGAGGTCCGCCGCCTGGACCGAGCGCACGGCGCCCTGCGCATCCATCGTCGTGTGCTCCTCCGGGTCGACGAGGACCGCGCGACCGACGTGCTTGCGGCGGTTGAGCAGCCGGCGGACACCGGCGAACCATGCGAGCGCCAGCGCGGCGGCAGCGGCGAGCACGGTGGCGACGGTGGCCATTGGCGTCAACGGTACCCCGTGAGCCCGCGTA
Source organism: Solirubrobacteraceae bacterium (assembly GCA_050696955.1). GTDB lineage: Bacteria > Actinomycetota > Thermoleophilia > Solirubrobacterales > Solirubrobacteraceae > CADCVQ01. Next base: position 16,724 of record JBOGYT010000240.1, read on the forward strand.
CGGAGCGCGCTACGAGGGCAGCCGGATGTACCCGATCGCGGCCGAGGATGCGAAGGCGAGCGCGTCGGCCGTGGCCTGGGTGAGGTCCAGCGCGAAGTCGCCGTGAAACGGCCCGCGATCGACGACGGGCACGATGACCTCGCGGCCCTCGAACATGAGCGCGACGGGCGTCCCGCAGGGAAGCGTCTTGTGGGCGACGCCGTGGAGCAGCGGCGTCAGCACCTGGCCGCATGCGGTCGTGCGGCCGTAGAGGCCCGGGCCGAAGTACGTCGCCATCATGCGCCGGTACACGTTGATCTTCGCGACCGGTGCGGTGCCCGCGCGCGACATGCTGCGCCGCCTCGGCCCGAGGACGACCCGCAGGCTGATGCGGCCGCTGCGACGCGCGCGCCAGCGGATGCGCAAGCGCTCGGTGCTGCGCACGCGGCCGCGGCGCTCGTTGCGCCAGCCGCGCTCGGGATCGAGCCGCTGCAGGATCACGCGGCGGTGGGCGGCGCCGGGCAGCGTGCCGCGCACGTAGACCGTCTCGTTGCGCAGCGCGGTCGGCGCGACGCGGATCGCGCGGGTTCCCGGCGTGCCGTAGCCGGTGCCGCCGGTCGTGGGCGCCACCGGCTTGGGAACCGGAACGCCGCCGGTCTGTGCCTGCGCGGGGCCGGCCAGCGCGCAGCAGCCGGCCGCCGTGCAGAGCACGGCGCAGAGCCTTGCGCTTTCGCGGCGGCACCTCATGGTTGGTGTTGTCGTGAGCGCGCCCGGCGTCCCGACCGGTGGCGCGTCCCGTCCCCGTCCCCGTTACCCGTTCATCCGAGCGGCCGCGCCCGGACCCGACAGACGGCGCGGAGGCTAGCGATTACGTCAGGGCTTCGGCAGCCGCTCGAGCGCCGACGTGAGCGCCTGGCGCCCGACGCTGAGGCCGATCTGCGCGAGCTCGGTCGCCGCCTGGACGGCGGTCACGAGAATCTCGGTCGCGCCCGGCGACGAGTCGCCGTCGGATTTCGACGGTGCGGCGTAGCCGGCAGGCGGAACCTTGCGCTCCGGAGCGATGCGCGGCTCGGACTTCTTGGTCGCTTCGCCGCGCGGCTTGCGCGCCTTCGCCGCGGGCGCGGAGCGAGCGCTCTTCGGAGCTGTCTGGCTGGCCCCGTTGGAGGCCGGCTTGCGCGCCGTTTTCGCCTGCGGCTTGCGGCGCGGAGCGGACGTCGAGGGGCTGGCGGCGGCCGTCGCGGCGCCGCCCTCGGGACGCGCGCGCTCGCCGCGTTTGGCGCTGCGGCGCACCGGGCGGCTGCGCGGCAGGCTCGTCAGGACCTCGCGCTCGTCATCCTCTCGGTCGGCCATGCGCGAATGATGTCACGTGCTTTGTCCGTTCTCAGCGGGAAGGATGAAACAAAGGGCACACTCCCACGTAGTACGAGGTAGTAGCGTGGAAGCATCTCGTTGACTTCAAAAAGTAAAGCGCCTACGATGGCTCGCTAGAGTTTGAGGTCTAGGTTGGGCGAGGTACCGCCCGAAGAGGACTCCCGACCCTCCCTCCATCCAGAAGACGCGCGGGCTGCAACGGGTGCGTGCGTGGCGTGAAAGCGAAGACTGAATGTCAGTAGTGGAACTGCAGGAACTCGAAGAGATCAAGGGTCTTGTGACGAAGGGCCAGCTGACCGGCGTGCTCACGTACGCCGAGATCGCCGGCGCCGTCGCCGAGATCGACCTCGACGAGGCCGACATCGAAGAGCTGCACGGCTACCTGGAGAAGTCGGAGATCGAGCTCGTCGAGGAGATCGATCCCGCAGTCCAGGCCGCCAACGCCGTCGAGCGCGCCCCCGACAAGCGGCGCGCCCGCAAGAAGGCGGCGATCGACCTCAAGCCGGACATGACGACCGACTCGCTGCAGCTCTTCCTGAAGGACATCGGGAAGGTCCGGCTGCTGACCGCCCAGGAAGAGGTCGATCTCGCCAAGCGCATCGAGCGCGGCGACCTCGACGCGAAGCAGAAGATGGTCGAGTCCAACCTGCGGCTCGTCGTCTCGATCGCCAAGAACTACCGCAACCAGGGCCTGCCGTTTCTCGACCTCATCCAGGAGGGCACGCTCGGCCTCGTCCGCGCCGCCGAGAAGTTCGACTACCGCAAGGGGTTCAAGTTCTCCACCTACGCGACCTGGTGGATCCGCCAGGCGATCGCCCGCGCTCTCGCCGACAAGGCGCGCACGATCCGCATCCCGGTCCACGTCGTCGAGAAGCTCAACAAGATCGGCCGCGCCGAGCGCAAGCTGGTGACCGAGCTGGGTCGCGAGCCCACCCCGGAGGAGATCGCCGAGGTGACCGGGATCGACCCCGAAGAGGTCGACTCGATCAAGCGCTCCGCGCGCACGATCTTGTTCAGCTTCTCGACGACGTGCACCGGCATGCGGATCGTGCGCGCCTTGTCGGCGAGCGCGCGGGCGACCGCCTGGCGGATCCACCACGTGGCGTAGGTCGAGAACTTGAACCCCTTGCGGTAGTCGAACTTCTCCGCCGC
>JBOGYT010000241.1:0-2308 GCA_050696955.1 Solirubrobacteraceae bacterium
GCCGCTGCCACGGCCCCGCGCGCTGCGCCGGCTCGCTCGGGGCGGCTGACGAGACCCGTCAGGCGGTCGGCGCAGCCCCGCATCTTGGTGAGCGAGGCCTCTTCGATCTGGCGCACCCGCTCGGCGCTGACGCCGAGCTCCTCGCCCAGCTCCGCGGCACGCGCTCGAAGGCCTCCTCGGCGCGCGGATCGTCGAGCAGCTCGCCGAGCGTCGTGCCGACCTCCTGGTCGCCACCGACGGGCTCCTCCAGCGCGCGCGGCTTGCGCTCGGCCGCCCAGCACGATCGGTCGGCCCAGCTCGAAGACGAGCTGCTGCATCGCCTGGCGCACCCACCACGACGCGTACATCCAAAACGGCGTGCCGAGCGCAGGGTCATAGCGCTCCAGCGTCCGCAGCAAGCCGACGACGCCCTCGTGCATGAGCTCCACGCGATCGATCCGCGCCCACCCGCGGTAGATCCGAGCGACGCTCCCGACCAGCGGCGTGAACGGCCTCATCGGCGCCGCCGGCGCGGTGGCGCGCTCGATCGACGAAGCGCTCGGCGCGATCCGCGCACAGCTGCCCACGACGCTGCTGCGCTGCGCGTCGGCACGGCGTACCAGGGACCCCCGGGGCTGCACGCGTCGCTCGCCGAGGCCAAGGCCCGCCTGCGACGCGCGCTCGTGGAGTGGTACACGTCGGACACGGCCCAGGAGGCGGTCTCGACGGTGCTCGCCCCGCTGAGCGACCTCGGCGGCGCACGCAGCGAGCGCCTGATCCAGACGCTGCACGTCTACCTCGACAAGCACTGCTCGCTGGCGCGGACGGCGAAGCTGCTCGACGTGGACCCCGACAACCCGGACGACATGCTCCTGCTGGCGCTCGCGTGCAGGGCGCGCGAGCTGGCCAAGATTCGGGTCGTCGGAGGGAGCGGGCGGCGCGAGCGCTTCGCATGGAGAAGTGGCCAACGTCGCGAGCGCGCGAGTTGATCGGCCACTTCTTCATGACATACATGGAGAAGTGGCCAGCGCCGGGCTAGATACGTGTCAAGTACCAGTTGTTCATGCGATGAGGTCGACCCGGCACGCCTCGCGACCCGCCTCCCTTTATCGATGCTGCTCGGAGAGACGCGCGGCCCCGCGGTCGACGAGACGAAGGAGCGAGGGAGCGGCGCGGCGCGGCCTCCGGTGGCGCGGGCGACCCGCGGACCCTCACTCCGCGTCGATGACCGCGCTGACCTTGGCCGCCAGTAGGGTTCCGGCCGGCCGGCACCGTTTCCGGTTGGCATCGATTGTCTCATGGGCTCATCTCTCCAGGGATCGGACACTGGCTGTGCCCGGCGAGATAGGCCAGTCGCGGGTCAAGCGTTCTTCAGCGGTCGCGGCAGAGCATCGCGAGCAGGTCGACAAGGCTACGATGGTGCTCTGATGCGCCACCGCAAGCGTTGATCTGAGCCCCGCCACCGCGCCGATCGCGCGGAGTCACGCCTCGCCGCGAGGCTGTACGCGTACGCGTTCTGCGGCGACTTCCTCTTGCTCTATCCGGTGTACGCGCTGCTGTTCGCGCGGGCCGGCCTGTCGACCGCTGAGATCTCGTCGCTGCTCGCCGTCTGGTCGATCACGAGCTTCACGCTGGAGATCCCGTCCGGCGTCTGGGCCGACGCAACGTCGCGACGGCTGCTGCTCATCGTCGCGCCGCTGGTGCAGGCGGCCGGATTCGGGCTGTGGATCCTCGCTCCCTCGTATCCGGCGTTCGCGGCCGGCTTCGCGCTGTGGGGCACCGCGGGCGCGCTGCAGTCCGGCGCGCTGGAGGCGCTCGTCTACGAGGAGCTCGACCGGGTCGGCGCCGCCGCGCGCTACGCGCACGTCATCGGCCGCGCCACGGCGATCGGGACGCTGGCGAGCATGCTCGCGATCGGGTTGGCGGCGCCGGTGTTCGCGGCCGGCGGCTATAGCGCGGTCGGGGCCGCGAGCGTGCTCGCGTGCCTCGCGGGCGGCGCGGTCGCCGCGGGTTTCCCGGAGCACCGGACGGCCCGCGTCCGCGACGGCACGCCGGGCTTTGCCGCGTACGGCGCCATCCTGAGGTCGGGCATGGCCGAGGTCCGCTCGAGCCGCTCGCTGCGCGGGGCGCTCGTGCTCGTGCCGGCGGTCGCGGCGATCTGGGGCGCCCTGGACGAGTTCCTGCCGCTGCTCGCCACCGACACGGGCGTTACCGACGAGACCGTGCCGCTGCTGTTCGGACTCGTCTACGTCGGCGTCGCCGCGGGCGGCCTGCTCGGCGGCCCCGCCAGCTGCCTGTCGCGGCGCGCGCTCGCCGCGCTGCTCGTCGC
>JBOGYT010000242.1:0-6744 GCA_050696955.1 Solirubrobacteraceae bacterium
CCACTCGAGGATGCGATCGGCATCCATGACGTAATCCCACACCTGCTGCTGCGGCGCGGCGATGTCGATGCTGGCGATGACGACGGACACGGGAGATGACCCTAGAGCTAGTGGGCCGTGAGGCAACTAACGCGCCCGCAGCTGCTCGGTGGCTTCCCACTCACGCAGCGCGCGCTCCACGGCGCGGTCATAGGGGTGCAGGCGCACGCCGAGCAGTTCGGGAGCGCGGTCGTCGCGCGGCAGCAGGTCTCCGGAAAGGCTCTCCATGAGCGGCACGATGAAGGCCGGGTCCTCGCCGGCCACCCGCGCGGCGATCGGCGCGACGATCGGCGTCGAGTCGCGCCCGAAGCGCACCGCCGGCCGGCGCACGAGCATGAGGTCGGCGATCCGCTCGATCATCTGCTGGTACGTGAGGACGTCGGGGCCGGCGATGTCGAGCGACAGCCCTCCCGTGGCGTGCGGCGTCGTCGCCGAGGCGGCGAGGTAGGAGACGACATCGCGCACGTCGATCGGCTGCGTGCGGTGCACGCGCCACTTCGGGAGCGCCAGGACGCTCATGCGCTCGACCAGGCGCACGAGAAGGCGAAACGAGCGCGACTGCGCTCCGATGACGATCGACGCGCGTAGCGCGACCGCTTCGGGCACGCCGGCGAGGAGGATGTGCTCGACCTCGAGCCGGCTGCTGAGGTGACGCGACAGCCGCGTGCGCTCGGGTGCGATGGCGCCCAGGTACACGACGCGCTGCACGCCGGCGCGCCCGGCGGCGGCGACGAAGTTCTCGGCGGCCTGGCGCTCGCGCTCGGGGAAGCCGTCGGCGCCCTCCATCGAGTGGATGAGGAAGTAGGCGGCGTCGACGCCATCCAGGGCCTCGTCGAGGCCCGCTCCGCTGACGGCGTCGCCGCGCACGACGGGGACGTCCGCGCGGACCCGCGAGCTGGCGCGCGCGAACCCGCGCAGCTCGTGGCCCTCGAGCGCAAGGGCGGGAGCGAGCGCCGAGCCGATCGAGCCGCTGATGCCGGTGATGAGAATTCGCACGGAAGGAATCTGTCCGCAAGGAGCGGGAAGCGCGCTGCAGGGAGGGGCGAAGTTTGCATGTACGCAACCTTGAACGGGGAGTCATCGGGTTTCGTCCGCCATTTGCGGGCTGCCCAAACTCAAAAGTCCGTCACGAGCGGAAACCGCGTTCCGAGAGCCCTTGCGGGGCGGTGCTCTCGCATGGTCGAATGGCCATCGCGAGGCAAGAACGAACTGTCGGAGGACGAGGATGGCGACGACGAGGGCGACCAAGAAGGTGACGTGCGACGAGTGCTTTTTTCGCTGCAACCTTCTCTGCGCCCTCGAGCTCGACGAGCCCTGCGCGACCTTCCGGCCGGACCGGCCCGAAGGGCTTACGCCGCCCCAGCAGCTGCGCTTCAGCTTCCGGCAGGAGCGGCGCGCGCAGGTGGCATGGGCGTTCCCCAGCGCGCAGGAACAGGCGTCGATGCACGGCGTGTTGATTCGCTGAGCGCCTGAGCGGGCGCCGATACAGTCACCGCCATGCGCGTGACCGTCCTCGGGAAGTCTCCGTCGTGGCCGGACGCGGGCGGGGCGTGCAGCGGATATCTCGTGCAGGATGAGCAAACGTGCGCGCTCGTCGATTGCGGGAGCGGGGTGTTCGCCAAGCTCCGCGGCGTGTGCAACTACAGCGCGGTCGACGTCATCGTCGTGTCGCACATGCATGCCGACCACTTCATCGATCTCGTGCCGTACGCGTGCGCGCTGACGTACGGCCCACGGCAGGGCAGCCACCGGCCGCAGCTCCTGCTGCCACCGGACGGGACCGAGCCGCTGCGCATGCTCGCGCGCGGAGGCGGCCACGCCGAGACCATCGACCGCGCGTTTGAAGTCAGCGAGTACGACCCCGCGCAGCGCGTCGCGGTGAACAGCCTGTCGTTCGCGTTTGCGCCGGTGCCGCACTTCATTGAGACGCACGCCGTGCAGGTCAGCTCGAGCGAGGGCGACGGCACCTTCACCTTCGGCGCCGACCACCGCTTCACCGATGCGCTCGACGGGTTCGCCCACAACACCGCCCTGCTCGTCCTCGAGGCGACGCTGCCGGCGCCCGATCCGGACTCGTCGCATGGCCACATGACCGGCGCCGAGGCCGGCGCGGTCGCGGCGCAGTGCAACGCGCGGCGGCTCGTGCTCACGCACATCTCCGACGAGTGCGACGGCGACCGCGCGCTGGCCGAGGCGAAGGACGCCTTCTCCGGCCCCGTCGAGGTGGCCGCGGAGGGCGCCGTATACGACGTGTGACCCGCGCCACGCACGGGGTAGTGTCCAGCCGGTGGCACGCGAACGCGATCTCTTCGCCAACTTCGAGCGCATGCGCCGTGAGATGGACGAGCTCTTCGGCGACGTCTTCGGCAGCGCCGGGCTCACGTCCCGGCGCAGCGGCTTCTCACCCGCGGTAGACGTCTTCTACGCCGACGACCCGCCGCGCGCGATCGTGCACGCCGAGCTCGCGGGGATCGACTCGGGCGACCTCGGCCTCGAGATCCAGGGTCGCGAGCTGACGCTCACCGGGCACCGCCGCGGCGCCTCGGACAGCGAGGGCCGCGTCTACCAGCAGCTCGAGATCGACAGCGGCCCGTTCCGGCGCACGATCTCGCTCGGTACGGAGGTCATCGCCGAGCAGGCGCGGGCCACCTACCAGGACGGCATCCTGCGCGTCGAGCTGCCGCTCGCCACAGCGCAGGCGCAGACGCGCTCGGTGCCGATCGAGCGCGAGCGCAACAGCGAGCCGCCCGGGATCACCGAGTCGTGATCGACGTCATCAGCGACGGCAGCCAGGCGGACGAGATCGAGGTCGGCGTCCGCCAGCAGCTGCCCGAGATGCTGCCGGTCCTGCCGCTGCGCGAGACGGTGCCGTTCCCCGACACGCTCACGCCGCTGGCGGTCGGCCAGGAGCGGTCGGTCCAGCTCGTCAACGACGTGCTCGCCGGCAACCGCATGCTCGTCATGGTCGCCAGCCGCGACGGCGAGGTGGAGGAGCCCGGCCCCGACCAGCTCTACGACGTCGGCGTCGTCGGCTCGATCGCGCGCATGATGCGCGTCCCCGACGGCACGCTGCGGCTGCTCGTCCAGAGCGCCCAGCGCGTGCACATCGACCGCTGGGTGCGCGAAACGCCCTACCTCGTCGCGGAGATCTCCGAGATGCCCGACGTCGTCGAGGAGAGCCCCGAGCTGACGGCGCTCATGCGCTCGGTCCAGCAGACGTTCTCGCAGATCGTCGAGGCCGTGCCCTACCTGCCCGAGGAGCTTCAGTTCGCGGTCGCCAACGTCGACGATCCCAACACGCTCAGCCACCTCATCTCCGGCTCGCTGCGGCTGCCGACCGAGCAGAAGCAGGAGCTGCTCTCCGAGACGAACGTCGCGCGACGCCTGCGCCGCCTGACCGAGCTGCTCGCGCGCGAGCTCGAGGTCATCTCGATCGGCTCGGAGATCCAGAGCCAGGTCCAGAGCGAGATGGACCGCACGCAGCGCGAGTTCGTCCTGCGCCAGCAGCTCAAGGCGATCCAGGAGGAGCTCGGCGAGTTCGACGAGTCCGCGGCGGAGGCCAACGAGCTGCGCGAGCAGCTCGCCGCGATCGACCTGCCCGAGGACGTCCGCAAGCAGGTCGACCGCGAGCTCGGCCGGCTCGAGAACCTCCCTCCCGCCGCCGCCGAGCACGGCGTCATCCGCACGTACCTCGAGTGGATCGCGTCACTGCCGTGGGACACGTCGACGGAGGACAACCTCGACCTGATCCACGCCCGGCAGGTGCTCGACGACGACCACTACGGCCTCGAGCAGGTCAAGGACCGCATCCTCGAGTTCCTCGCCGTGCGCAGGCTCACGGGGGGGCGGGACCGGGTTTCCCGCGGCGCGGTCCTGTCGCTCGTCGGCCCGCCGGGCGTCGGGAAGACCTCCCTGGGCAAGTCGATCGCCCGCGCCCTCGGCCGCGAGTTCGAGCGCATCAGCGCCGGCGGCGTGCGCGACGAGGCCGAGATTCGCGGCCACCGCCGGACGTACATCGGGGCGATGCCCGGCACGATCATCCGCGCGCTGCGCGACGCGGGTTTCAACAACCCGCTGTTCATGATCGACGAGATCGACAAGATGGGCTCGGACTTCCGCGGCGACCCCGCCAGCGCGATGCTCGAGGTCCTCGATCCCGAGCAGAACTCGAACTTCCGCGATCACTACCTCGACCTGCCCTTCGATCTGTCGAAGGTCATGTTCATCACGACCGCGAACACGCTCGACACGATCCCGGGGCCGCTGCGCGACCGCATGGAGATCATCCAGATCGCCGGCTACACCGCCGACGAGAAGCTTCAGATCGCCAAGCGCTACCTCCTGCCGCGCCAGGCCGAGCGCAACGGGCTGCGCAAGACCCAGCTGCGGATCACCGACGCCGCGCTGCGCGCGATCATCGCCGACTACACGCGCGAGGCCGGCGTGCGCGAGCTCGAGCGCCAGATCGGCGCCGTCGCGCGCAAGGTCGCGCGCGAGGTCGCCGAGGGCGAGAAGCCGAAGGGCTCGATCTCCGAGGCCCGCGCGCGCGAGCTGCTCGGCCGCCAGCCCTATCACTCCGACGCCAAGCGCCGCACCCGCCAGCCGGGCGTAGCGACCGGCCTCGCCTGGACGCCGGTCGGCGGCGACGTGCTGTTCATCGAGGCGACCGCGTACGAGGGCGAAGGCAAGCTGCAGATCACCGGCCAGCTCGGCGACGTCATGAAGGAGTCGGCGCAGGCCGCCCTGTCATACGTGCGCGGGCACCTGCGCGAGCTCGCGCCCGACCTGCCCGACGGCTGGTTCGCCAAGCACGACATCCACATCCACGTGCCCGCCGGCGCGATCCCGAAGGACGGGCCGAGCGCCGGCATCACGATGGCCACCGCGCTCGTCTCGCTGCTGTCCGAGCGGCACGTGCGCGACAACGTCGCGATGACCGGTGAGATCACGCTCACCGGCCAGGTGCTGCCGATCGGTGGGCTGAAGGACAAGGCGCTCGCCGCCCAGCGCAACGGCATCTCCACGATCATCGCGCCCGAGCTCAACGAGGCCGACATCGAGGAGATTCCCGAGCACCTGCGCGCAAAGCTCGAGTTCCACTTCGTCGGGCAGATCGACCAGGTGCTCGCCGTCGCGCTCGAGCCCGCGCGCCCCGCGGCGGCGTCCAAGCGCAACGGCGGCCGTGCGGCTGACCGCTCCGGGGAGCGGGTATATGCTCAGCGACACGCTGAGACGCAAGCGACCTGAGGTGAGTGACGATGGGAGCAAAGGACAAGGCTGGCGCAGCCGCGTCGGCCGCGAAGAGCGCGGGGAAGAACCCGTACCTGCAGCGGATCGTGCAGGACCCCGAGTTGCGCGACAACATGGTCGTCGCATTCGAGGCCGCGCGTAACGCCTACTCGCGGCTGAGCAACGGCAAGGCGCCGACGAAGGCGATCCTCGAGGACAAGAAGCTCCACAAGGACCTCAAGCGTTCCGCCGACGCGCTGCGCGACGCGACCACCGCGCTGCGCGAGGCTCCGAAGTCGGCCAAGCCCGCCAAGCGCAAGGGCGGCATCGGCAAGCTCCTGCTCGTCGCGATTCTCGGCGGCGCGATCGCGCTGGCCGTGAGCGAGGGACTGCGCAACAAGCTGCTCGACGCGCTGTTCGGCGCCGAGGAGGAGTTCGACTACACGTCGAACACGGCGCCCGCCGCGCCGGAGGCGCAGCCCGTCAGCTGACGCGCGCGTCGTGGACACGCTGCTTGAGCGAAGGCGCCCAACTGGGCGCCTTCGTCGTTGCTGGCCGACCAGCCAGGGAGCTACGCTGTCTGCGCCATGGAAGCGGCAACCACGGGGACGCAGCGCCAGCTCGCTGGCGACAAGGCGGCGCGAATCGTCGACGCGATGCGCGCGGCCGTCGCCGAGCGCGGCACCGCCGGCGCGACGTTCGACCACGTCGCCCGCGAGGCGGGCGTCTCGCGCGGGCTGCTGCACTACTACTTCGGCACGAAGGAGCGGCTGCTCGTCGAGGTCGTCCGGCGCGACTGCGACGTCCGCAAGGCCGCCCTCGCGGCACGGCTCGCCGAGGCGCAGACGGCCGACGACTTCATCGCCGTCCTCGTCGCCACGCTCGACGAGATCGTCACCGACGACCCGGGCTTCGTCATCGTCGTCTTCGAGCTCTTCACGCTGTCGCGGCGACACGAGGAGGTCGCGGCCGAGTTCGCCGAGCTGCTGCACGACGTCCGCGCCCAGGTCGCCGAGTCGCTGCGCGCGAAGGAGGCCGAGGGCGTGCTGAAGCTCGGCGGCGAGCCCGACGCGGTCGTCGACGTCATCTTCTCCCTGGGCGACGGCCTGGCGATGCGGATGCTCTCCGAGCCCGACCGCGACTACGCGCCGACGATCGCCGCGGGGGTCAGGGCGGTGCGGGCGTTGCTGGAAGACCCGGCGTAGGGCTTCCTTTGTGGCCGCGCGGCGGCGGTTCCCGAACAGCATCGATAAAGGGATGAGGGAGCGGAGCGCGCGCGTTCGGTGCCGCGCCCCGCGGCGTCAATGTCGGATATCTCCCGGCATGCGGGGACAACTCGACACCCGGGCGCCGCGCGCGAGCCGCCGCGCCGCGCGCGAGCCGCCGCGCCGCCTCGCTCCCTCGTCCTTTCATCGATGCAGTTCGATGACCGCGTGGCGTCGCGCTAAGCCCGCCGGAGTGTGACCAACATCACAC
>JBOGYT010000243.1:0-5174 GCA_050696955.1 Solirubrobacteraceae bacterium
CGCCGACGCCGCGCGGGCGCGCCGCGAGCGCGCGGCACAGCGCGAGCGCGAGCGGCGTCCCGACGCGCCGGCTCACATCCCGTCGCGCTTCGAGGTGCGCGACGGCGTCGCCCGGCCCGACCCGGTCTGGTCGCCGTTTCCGCTGACCGAGCTCGCGATCGTCGTGGGCATGGTGCTCTTCGGCCTCGGCTACTTCGCGTCCGCCGACCGCTCGCCGGCGCTGCTCGGCGGCGGCGCGCTCGTGCTCATCGTGGCCGTCGGCGAGATGTGCCTGCGCGAGCACTTCGGCGGCTTTCGCTCGCACAGCATCCTGCTCGCGCTGCTGCCGGTCACCATCGTGCACACGTTCGTCGTCTACGCGATCACGACGTCGTGGACCGGGCCGGTCGCGCTCGTCGTGGACCTCGCGCTCGCAGGCGCGCTGGCGTGGTATCTGAACGGCCGGTTTCGCCTCGCGCACGAGGCCGCCCGGGCGCGCGCCGCCGCGTGATCGCGACGGCGCGGCCGGATGCGGTCGGCTAACGGCTCAGCACGTCACCGTGATGTAGAAGCCGTTCGTGGCCAGCGGATCGGCGGCGACGCCGGTCGAGCTGTAGGTGTTGATCTCGACGGCGGCGCCCGCGGGCTGGTCGGCCGAGATCTCGCCCGGCGACCCGGTGCCGCCGGTGGCATCGCCGAGCGTCGCCTGGACCGCACACGCGCTGATCGTGCGATCGAACGTGACGACGTAGCGCCCGGCACCGGCCCGCGACGCGGTCGTCGCGCCACGGTCGCGCACGATCGCCGCGCCACCGATGTTCGCGTTCACGAGCGCCCACAGGACACTGTCCTTGTCGAGCAGATCGGTGCCCTCGCGACCGTCGACGCGGTCGGCGTTCAGGCCGCTCGCGACGCCTCTGGCGTTCGTCGTGAACGGCTTGCCTCCGTTGGGGATCGTCGGATCGCCGACGCTGAAGAAGCCGCCGATGCCACCCTCGCCCGTCGCGAACTCGAACGCGAAGCCGTTGGACTTGTTGTTGGCGCGCAGGCACGGCGCGCGGCCCTCGCCGGTGCCGCCCGCGGGGCTGCGGCACCCGTAGATGGCCGCCCCGCCGGCCTGGCTGCCGGTCTTGAGGTTCGACTGGCGCGTCACGTACCCGCCCGTCGGCTGCCGCGCGGTGATCTTGCCGATGATCTGGGTCTCCTTCGTCGCGGTCCCGTTGCGCTTCCCCTCGCGCAGCACGTCACCGGTGGCCGCCACGGCAAACGGCGATCCGATCAGGACCGCCGCGATCAGCATGCCCGCAGCGATCGGACGGTCGCGCATGCGGCGCTTCAAGCCCCGTACTGGTGCGCTCTTCATGTGTGCCCCCTTGTGGGATGAGGTGAGCCTGAGACGCCCCCAATGTGCGCCCCTTCGCCGCCGATGATTCCAGCCTGCTCGGCCTGCGGCTAGCGCACAGGCTCGTGATACCGTCTCGGCGCGAGGATGGCGATGCCCCGTTTGACGACGATGTCAACGGGCATCTGCAACGCACGAGGCCATGGATTCAGTATTGGAGATTGAACGTGCGGTGGGCAACGACGGTCTCGGTGCTGGGGATGGCGCTGCTGGCAATCGGCGGCTGAAGGGACGTTCACGCTTGCCGATGCGGCACGCAAGATGGGCACCGCGGAGGCTCAGCTCGCTCGCGACAGCGGGATGTCGCGCGAGGCGCTGGCACGCTTCGTGCTCTCGGCCCAGCGGTTCGGATCGTTGGATCGACAAGGGGTCGTACGCGTGCTGCGCGACCCGAAGCAGATCCCGTACATCCCCGTCGCCGCTACGTCGGGGGTCCGGCTCGGTCCGATCAGCAGTCCCGAAGCGCCGACGGGTGCCTACGTGCGCGCCGCGACGATCCCCACCCGGGTGACCTGGCGCGGCACGGCGCACGAAGACCACGGATGAGCGCGCGCCCGAGAGCAACCCGCGCTTCGGCACCGGCGGCGGTGATCGCCTGGGGGCTCATCGTCGCGTCCATCGCGGTTCTCTACTTCTTCGTTCCCGCGGCCCTGGCGGGCGGACTGCTGGCCGCGTTCGTGGCCCAGCACGCGCACAGTGGCGTGGCGAGGAACGTCGCCGTCCTGGTCGTCCTCGTCGCGGTGGTCTCGCTGATCCTCGGAGGCTTCGAGGGCTCCATCGACGGCGGGCTCGACGACCCCGCGGACTGAAACGGGTCAGCTCGTCGTCAGGTCCCGAGCCTCGAACGCCTTCGCACCGCACACCACCGCGAGCGCCGCGCACCCGAGACACACGAGGCCGCCGAGCGTGGGGTTCGAGCCGCCGCTCGACGATGTACCGCCGAGCGACCGGAGCTGGCAAGCGCCATCGCAGGTTGGGCGGGTGTGAAGTCCTCGAGCCCTGGCGCATACTCGGCGAGCCCGATCGCCACGGCCGGATCCACCATCAACAGCGTCGCGAGCGCGAACAGGCTTCCTTCACTCGGGCTGCGCGCGATCGCGCCAACGCCGACACTAGCGTTCTCCAGGGGTCTTGAGCGGATACAGCGAGACCGGGATCGAGAGATCGAGCGCCGTCTCGACGATCCGCGACTGCTCGGCGACGTGCGCGGCGGGGTAGCCCTCGCCGGGTGAGGCGCGCTCGGCGCGGCCGATGTAGCCGAAGCGCAGGCTCTCGGGGAGGATCTGCATGAGGCGCGGGAACTTGTGCGCGCGGGCGCCCATGTTGCGCGGCTCCTCCTGCACCCAGACGACCTCTTCGAGGTTCGGGTAGCTCTCGATGAGCTCGAGGACCTGGCCCTCGGGGAACGGGTACAGCAGCTCGACCCGGCCGATCGCGACGCCCTCGACGTCCTTGCGCCGCGGGTGGCCGACGAGGTCGTAGTAGATCTTGCCGGTGCACAGCGCGAGCCGCTTGACCTTGTCGACGGGTACGCGCGGCTCGCCGAGGACGTGGAAGAAGCGCGTCTCGGACAGGTGCTCGAGGCGGTTGGTCGCCTGCGGCAGGCGCAGCAGCGACTTCGGCGTCATGAGGATGAGCGGGCGCTGCTTGGCGATCCTCGCTTGGCGGCGCAGCAGGTGGAAGTACTGCGCCGGCGTCGTGACGTTCGCCACGCGCATGTTGCCCTCGCTCGCGAGCATGAGGAAGCGCTCCAGGCGCGCCGAGGAGTGCTCGGGCCCCGAGCCCTCGTAGCCGTGGGGCAGCAGGAGCACGAGCCGCGACGTCTGGCCCCATTTCGCCAGGCCGCTCGCGATGAACTGGTCGACGATGACCTGGGCGGAGTTCACGAAGTCGCCGAACTGCGCCTCCCACAGCACGAGCGTCTCGGGCGCCTCCTGGCTGTAGCCGTATTCGAAGCCCAGGCAGGCGACCTCGCTCAGCGGCGAGTTGTGCAGCTCGAACGGCGCCAGCGCGCCGGGCAGCGACTGGATCGGGCACAGCGTCTGCCCGGTCTTCGAGTCGTGCAGGACCATGTGGCGCTGGGAGAACGTGCCGCGCTCGACGTCCTGGCCCGTGAGCCGGATCGGCGTGCCCTCGGACAGCAGCGTGGCGAAGGCCAGCGCCTCGGCGTGCGCCCAGTCGATCCCGCCCGACGGGCCGAGCGCATCGCGCCGGCGCTCGAGCTGCTTGACGAGCTTCGGATGCACGGTGAAGCCCTCGGGCACCTTGAGCAGCTCCTCGTTGAGGACGCGCAGGCGCTCGGCGCTGACGGCCGTCTTGACGTCCGGCGACGGCGTGCGGTCGAGCTGGTACTCGCCGGTCGGCTGCTCGACCTCGCCGACCTCCTCGGCCGCCTTGATCTGCGCCTTGAGGCGCTGGTGGCGCGACGTGAGCTCCTCCCAGACCTCGTTCTTCTTGCGCTCGACGTCCTCGGCCGTCACGACGCCCTGATCGACGAGCTGCTGCGCCCAGATCTCGGCCACGCGCTTGTGGCGCTTGATGAGCTCGACCATCTCGGGCTGCGTGTAGGCGGGCTCGTCGGCCTCGTTGTGGCCGAAGCGGCGATACCCGATGAGGTCGATGAGCACGTCGTGGCCGAACTCCTGGCGGAACGCCCACGCGAGCCGCACCGCCGAGATGCAGCCGGCGACGTCGTCGGCGTTGACGTGGATGATCGGCACGTCGAAGCCCTTCGCCACGTCTGATGCCCAGCGCGTCGAGCGCGCCTCGTCGGTGTCGGTCGTGAAGCCGATCTGGTTGTTCTGGACGAGGTGCAGCGTGCCGCCGACCGAGTAGCCGTCGAGCGTCTGCAGGTTGAGCGTCTCGGGAACGACGCCCTGGGCGGGCAGCGCGGCGTCGCCGTGGAGGATGATCGGGATCGCGGCGTCGGTGTCGCGGCGGGCGTGCGGTCCCAGGCGCTCGGTCTGCGCCGCGCGCGACGCGCCGACGACGACCGGTCCGACGTACTCGAGGTGCGACGGGTTGGACTCGAGGTTGACGAGGATCGAGGACCCGTCGGGCAGCTGGTAGGAGCCCTGGGCGCCGTGGTGGTACTTCACGTCGCCGGTTCCGCCCTGCGGGATCGTCGTGACGGCCTCGAGCGTCGAGGCGCCCTCGAACTCGGCGAAGATCGTGTCGTACGGGCGGCCGAGGTTGTGCGCCAGCACGTTGAGCCGGCCGCGGTGGGCCATGCCGAGCACGACCTCGCGCCCGCCCTGCAGCGCGGCGAGCTGGATCGCCTCGTCGAGCATCGGGACCGTCATGTCGAGGCCCTCGATCGAGAACTGCTTCTGGCCGACGTAGGCGCGGTGCATGAAGCGCTCGAGCGCGTCGACCTCGATGAGGCGCCGCAGCAGCGCCTTCTGCTCGTCCGGGCTCAGCGAGCCGCGGAACGCGCCGGACTCGATCTTCTCCCGCAGCCACGTGCGCTGGCGGTGCGAGGCGATGTGCTCGATCTCGTAGGCGATCGTGCCGCAGTACGTCTCGCGCAGGTGCGGCAGCGCGTCGGCGAGCGTCGCGCCGGTCACGTGGCAGCGCAGGATCTTGGCGGGGATGCGGGCCATGATCTCGGGCGTCAGGCCGAGCGGGACGGGATCGAGCGCCGGATCGCCCTCGGGCTCGGTGCCCAGCGGGTCCAGCCGCGCGGCGAGGTGGCCGTGCGTGCGGTGGGCCTTCAGCAGCGAGACGGCCGCCTGGACGGCCTGCAGCATCTCCTCCGACGGCGGCGCGCCGGTGATCCGGTCGGTTGTGGCGG
>JBOGYT010000244.1:0-5573 GCA_050696955.1 Solirubrobacteraceae bacterium
GCGCGTGGCGGCCCGCGCCGGCCACGTCGCCGCGACGACCTGGTCGACGTGCGACCGGCGCAGCGCCGGCGCACCCTTCACGAGCTCGAGCCGGTCGGGTAGGAAGACGACGACGAGCGGGCGCGTCTGCACGTCGACGAGACGCTCGACGGGCGCCCCGTCGGCATGCAAGCGCTTCGCCTCGCCCGGGGCGAACCCGACCGCCAGCGCGTGCGAACGGCCCTCGTCGTCGCGCAGGTCGACCTCGACCCGCGCCGCATCCGCTCCGAAGCGCACGACCTCGCGCTCGTTCGACGTCCGGCACGAGCGCCCCGTGCAGCCGAAGTACAGCCCCTCGATGAGGTTCGTCTTGCCGGCGCCGTTGGCGCCGTGGACGACGGTGAGCCCCGCGCCGAGGGCTACGTCCGCGCTGGCGTAGCTGCGGAAGTCCCGCAGGCGCAGGCGCGTCGCGATCATCGCCTCGCGCTGCGCATGACCGACCGGACGCTCCTAGACGTTGAGCCTGATCGGCATGATCAGGTACAAGAAGCCGCTGCCGTCGGCGGACTCGATGAGGCCGGGGCGCAGCGGGCTGATGAGCTTGAGCAGGAGATCGTCGCCCTCGGCGCTGTCCAGGCCGTCGCGCAGGAACTCGGGGTTGAAGCCGATCTCGAACGGTTCGCCGACGAACGGCACGGGCAGCTGCTCGCGCGCCTCCCCGACATCGGGCGTCTGGGCCGAGACCGTCAGCTCGCCCTCAGTGAAGTGCAGCCGCAGCGGCGCGTTCCTCTGCGCCATGAGGCTGATGCGCCGCACGACCTCGCTCAGCTCGCCCGAGGCGAGCGTCAGCTCGTGCTCGTAGGCGTCGGGCAGGAGCTGGCGGTAGTTCGGGAACTGACCGTCGATGAGCCGCGAGGACAGGACGTTCCCGCCGACCTCGAACACGATCTGGTTCGAGCTCACCGACACCTGCAGCGCATCCGCGTCGGCGGCCTGCGCGATCCGCGCGAGCTCCTGGAGCGCACGCGCCGGCACGTTGGCCTCGAAGTCACCATCCAGCGGCGTCTCGAGCTGGGTCTCCTTGACGCTCAGGCGGTACGAGTCGGTCGCGACCATTCGCAGCTCGGAGCCGCTGGCGGACACGAGGATGCCGGTGAGGATCGGGCGCGTCTCGTCGCGCGACGCCGAGCGTGCGACGCGGTTGATCGTCTCGACGAACGCCGCGGCGGGCACGGAGACCACGGTGTCGCCGCCCGGCTCGGGCAGTGGCGGGAAGTCATCGGCTCGCAGCGTGCGGATGTGGAACGTCGCGGCGGCCGAAACGATCTCGACATCCTGCTCGGCCGGCCTCAGCTCGATCGCCGCGGTCTCCCCCGGCAGTGAACGCGCGATCTCGAGCAGCAGGCGTGCGGGGAGCACGACGGTTCCCTCGCGCTCGACGGTGGCCGGAAGCGGGACGCGCAACCCGACCTCCATGTCGGTCGCTCGGAGCTCGGCGGCGCCGGACTGGGCGCTGAGCTGGACGCCGGACAGAGCCTGCACGGCGCTCCGCGTCGATGCCACACGTGAGACGACGCCGAGCTGCGTCAACAGCTCCGCACACGACGTCTCGAGCTTCACGTTGAACACCTCAGATAGGACATAGGGGTCATAGGGGATGTGTAGATGTGCAGTACCGCCGAAAGGCGCGCATTCTGCGGGCGAAACGGCGGTGGCCGCTCACTTCGGGGGTGGGCAGAGTCTGTCAAGTCGGGCGGTCGACGACGTCGGGGGACATGAGTCGGCGCTCGAGAGCGCGAACGACGGCTTCTGCGTCCGGATCGCCGGCGATGCGCTCGGCGGCACGGCGGCAGGCGTAGATGACCGTCGTGTGGCTGCGCCCGCCGAAACGATTGCCGATCGTCGGCAGGCTCGCTCCGGTGTGCTCGCGCGCGAGGTACATCGCGACCTGACGAGCCCAGGCGACCTTGGCGCTGCGGCGCGTCGAGAGGAGCTCGTCGCGTGTGACGGAGAACGCGTCGCACGCGAGGTCCTGCACGCGATCGATGGTCGGCGTGAGCCGCGGCTGGCGCTCGGGCGGATACAGCGTCGCGAGCACCTCGTCGGCGAGCTCAGCGTCGATCGGCCGGTCGGTGAGGGAGTGAAAGGCGACGACGCGGATGAGCGCGCCTTCGAGCGCGCGGGCGTTGGACGTGATGCGCGCAGCGATGGCGCGCAGCGCGCTGTCGTCGTCGAGCTGGATGCCGTCCTGCTGGACGCGCTTGCGCAGGATCGTCATCCGCGTCGCGAGATCGGGCGGCTGGAGCTCGGCGACGAGCCCGGACTGAAAGCGCTCGAGCAGGCGCGCCTCGAGCGCCGCCATGTCGGCCGGCAGCCGGTCGCACGTGAGGACGAGCTGGCTGCCCGTCTCGTACAGCGCGTTGAAGGTGTGGAAGAACTCCTCCTCGGTCTTCGCCTTGCTCTGGAGGAACTGGACGTCGTCGATGAGCAGGACGTCGGTGTCGCGAAAACGGGTCTTGAAGGCGTCGGTGTCGCGCGCCGCGATCGCCGCGACGAACTCGTTCGTGAAGCGCTCAGCCGTCGTGTGGCGCACGCGCAGGCCGCCGCCATGGGCGCGCACGTAGTTGCCGATGGCGTGCAGGAGGTGCGTCTTGCCCAGGCCGGGCGCTCCGTAGAGGAAGAGCGGGTTGTAGGCCTGCCCCGGCAGCTCCGCAACGGCCAGCGACGCGGCGTGCGCAAGGCGGTTCGAGGATCCGATGACGAAATGGTCGAAGGTGAGCCTGGGGTTGAAGGCGACGCCCTCATGGTCGGCGCACAGTGGCTCGGGCAGGCGCCGCGAGCCATGGGCGGCGGACGCGGCGATCGGGGTGTCGGGCGCGACGACGTCGACGGTTGTCGCGGGGCCGAGCACCGCGGCGGCGCAGGTCTGCAGGACGCGGGCGAAGCGATCGGCTACCCAGGTGCGGATCTCGTCCGGCGCCGCGACGAGCAGAACGTCGTCGACGCGCGCGCGCGGCGCGAGGGGCGCCAGCCAGATCTCGAAGGTCGTGTCGGGCACGGCGCGGCGCAGCTCGGAGCGTATGAGCGCCCAATCATGCGCGAGTTGCTGGGGTGCGCCAGGCGTCATCGACTCCTTCGGAGCAGGTTCCGTGGGGACAGCGTGGGGGGGCCGCACAGCGCCCCGGCGGCGGCGAATATACCAGCGCCGTAAAGACCGCCGGACGGGCTGCCGCGGGCCCCGAGACGATAGTCCGCATGTCGCGGGAAAAACCTCCCGCCCCGCCCGGAGACTCGCTTCGGTAGGATCCCGCGTCGCGATGAAGCGCACCTATCAGCCCAAGAAGCGCAAGCGAGCCCGGACGCACGGGTTTCGTGCGCGCATGCAGACGAAGGCCGGCCGGCTGACGATCAAGCGCCGTCGCGCCAAGGGTCGTAAACGCCTCACCGTGTGAGGCTGCGCGCGCTCGTCGGGCGCGCGTGGCGGGCAGACTAGGCTCCCTGGCAGTGGACGAACCGAGGCTTCGAGCATCGAGCGGGCGCCGAACGCGGCGCGGTCGTCTCTCGCGCAGTGCGGAGTTCGAGCGCGCGTACCGCCAGGGGCGCTCGCACGGCAACCGCCACCTCGTCGTGTACGCGTTTGCGCGCGGCGCCGGCGAGGAGGCGCGGCTCGGCGTGTCGGTGTCACGCAAGGTCGGCGGGGCGGTTGATCGCAACCGCGTGAAGCGCCTGCTCCGCGAGGCGTTTGCGGCGGAGTCCGAGGCGGTGCCCGCCGGCTACGACGTCGTCGTCGTGGCGCGCCCCGAGGCGCGCGAGCTGGCCGAGCGCGAGGGCCTGCAAGGGGTTCGCGGCGCGCTGCGCGAACTGCTCGAGCAGGCGGCGAGGGCGACATGAGGATCGCGACGCGCATCGCGCTGGCGCCGATCCGGGTCTACCAGCGCGCGATCTCGCCGGCGCTGCCGCGCCGCTGCAGGTACGAGCCGACGTGCTCGCGCTACGCCGCCCAGGCGCTGCAGGAGTTCGGCATACTTCGCGGGCTGGCGCTGGCGGGCTGGCGGCTGCTGCGCTGCAACCCGTTCAGCCACGGAGGCTACGACCCCGTCGAGGCCCAGCGCCTGTTCTCTTCCCGCTCGCCGGCCCACCGACCCTCATGAACCCAATCGCGCTCTTCCCCCCGATCCAGGTGATCGTGGATGTGCTCAAGCCCATCCTCGAGTTCTTCCACGACCGGGTGGGCGTCGGCTGGGGCATGTCGATCGTGCTGCTGACGCTGTGCGTGCGCGCGGTGCTCGCGCCGCTGATGGTCAAGCAGTTCAAGTCGATGAAGGCGATGGTCGCGTTCTCGCCGGAGATCAAGAAGGTCCAGGAGAAGTACAAGGGCGACAAGGAGCGCCAGCAGCAGGAGGTGATGAAGCTCTACCAGGAGCACAGCATCAACCCGTTCGCCTCCTGCCTGCCGCTCGTCGCGCAGCTGCCGTTCTTCATCGGCCTCTTCTACCTACTGCAGGGATCGCTGCGAAACGAGATCTGCGGTCAGTCCAAGGTCCCGTGCGGCGACATCGACACCGCGATGAGCGGCGCGGAGAAGTTCCTCTTCATCCCGGACCTCACGGCGAAGGCGACGGGTGGGGTGCTCATCGTGCTCGTCGTCCTGTACATCAGCTCGCAGCTCGTCTCGGGACTGCTGACGCCGTCGACCGGCGATCGCAACCAGAAGCTGCTGATGTACGGGCTGCCGTTCATCTTCACGCCGTTCATCATCACCTTCCCCGCCGGGCTCATCGTCTACTGGATCACGACGAACCTGTGGAGCGTCGGCCAGGGCTACATCCTGCGCAAGCGGCTGGGGCCGATCGCTCCGCCAAAGCTGGAGGAGGTACAGAAGGCTCCCCCGGAGCCGGACGGCGAGGCGCCGAAGAGGCGCGGGCTCATGGCGCGCCTGGCCGAGGTGGCCGAGAAACAGCACGCCACGGCCGCGGCGTCGAAGGAGCCGGCGACGGCGACGGCGAAGTCGTCCGGCGCAGCGGCGAAATCCTCGGGCACGGCTGCGAAGTCCGGCGGCGGAGGCGCGAAGGCTTCCAAGCCCGCGCCCAAGCCCGCCCCCAAGCCGGCGCGGACCGGCCCGCCGCCGCGGCCTCCCCGCAAGAAGAAGAAGCGCTCGGGGCGCCGGCGCTGATGTCCGACGACGACCAGCACGACCCGAGCGAGGCCGTCCGCGGGCTGCTCGAGGAGGTCGTCGAGGCGCTCGGACTCGAGGCGACCGTCGAGGTCACCGACGACGGCGAGACGTGCACGGGAACGGTGCACGGCGAGGACCTCGGCCTGTTCATCGGCCGCCACGGCCAGACGATCGACGCGGTGCAGCACCTGGCCTTCAAGGTCGCCAACCGCGACGGTGGCCGCAGCGGCGTGCGCGTGGTCGTCGACGCCGCGGGCTACCGGGCCCGGCGCGAGCAGGCGCTGCACCGCCAGGCCGAGCAGGCGGCGGCCGACGCCGTGCGCGGGCGCCGCCCGGTGGCGCTCGACGCGATGAGCGCGACAGAGCGCAAGGTCGTGCACGAGTTCCTCAAGGACCGCGACGACGTCGAGACGTACTC
>JBOGYT010000245.1:0-11342 GCA_050696955.1 Solirubrobacteraceae bacterium
GAGCTGCCCGAGGTCGAGACGATCCGCCGGCGCCTCGCGCCGCTCGTCGAGGGGCGGACGCTGCGCGCGCTCGAGATCGCCGACGCGCGCTGGTGCGCGCCGCTGCACCCGCGCGCACTGACCGATGCGCTGCAGGCACGGCGCGTCGAGCGCCTCGACCGGCGCGGCAAGTACCTCATCTGGGCGGCCGCCGACGAGGTCTTCCTGCTCATGCACCTGCGGATGACCGGCACCGTCCTGTACGACGCGCCGCGCGATCAGCCCTACGTGCGCGTGCGGTTCACGCTCGACGACGGCCACGTCGTGAGCTTCTGCGACCCGCGCCGCTTTGGCACCGGCGAGCTCGCGCTCGGGCGCCCGGCGCTCGACGCGTTCCTCGACGCCCGGCTCGGCATCGAGCCGCTCGGGCCGCAGTTCACGAGCGACGCGCTGTTTCGCGCGACGCGCGGCCGGCGCGCGCCGATCAAGGCGTTCCTGCTCGACCAGCGCCGCATCGCGGGCGTCGGGAACATCTACGCGAACGAGGCGCTGTTCCGCGCCCGCGTCCACCCGCTGCGCGAGGCGGGCAAGCTCAAGCGCGCACAGGTCGCCGCGCTGCGCGACGCCGTCGTCGGCGCGCTCGAGTCGGGCCTCATGGCGGGCGGCGCGTCGATCGACGACTTCCGCCATCCCGACGGCGCCAAGGGCGCCTTCCAGGACGAGTTCCTCGTCCACGGCCGCGCGGGCAAGCCGTGCCCGGTCTGCGGCAGCACGGTCGTGAAGTTCGTCGCCGCGGGACGCAGCACGTACGCCTGCGAGACCTGCCAGACGAAGCCGCGTCGCCGGCGGCGGGCTGCGGTGTCGCCTGATTGACGAAACTGCATCAGTAAGGGACCGAGGGAGCGCAGTGCCCGGATTTCCGCATGAAGAAGTGGCCACTCGTGCGGTTCGGACGCGAGGATGGCCAGGTGTTCATGACATGCATGAAGAAGTGGCCAACGTCCGACGAGCGCAAAGCCGCGACGGCGACGGACCTCAGGCCGCGGCCAGCTCGGCCAGCCGGCCCGACTCGTCGGCCGCGACGAGGTCCTTGTAGCCGCCGACGAGCGCCTCGTCGACGACGACCTGGGGGAGGGTCATCATGCCGGTGCGCTCCGCGAGCTCCTGGAAGCCGAGCGGGTCGCTGACGAGGTTGACCTCGCGAAACTCGATCCCCCGTGCCCTCAAGAGCATCTTCACACGCGTGCACCACGCACACGGCTCAGTGGTGTAGACGACGACCTCACCCATACTTCAGAAAGTGTAGTGAGCCCGTAGCGGGCTCAGTCGACGAGCAGGTCGTCCAGCATGCCCGACTGGTCGGCCGCGAGCGTCTCCTGGTAGCCGCCGACGAACAGCGCGCCGATGAACACCTGCGGCAGCGACTTCATCCCGGTGCGCTCCTCGAGCTCGCGGTGCTCAGCGGACTCCTCGTCGATCATGATCTTCTCGTACGGGATGTCGCGCGCGTTGAGCAGGTTCTCGACCGAGTGGCACAGCGTGCAGATCTCGCTGCTGTAGACCGTCACCGACCGCATGCTCAGTCCTGTACGAGCTCGGCGAGCATGCCGTTCTGGTCGGCGGCTGCAATCTCCTGGCTGGAGCCGAGCGGAATCGCGCCGATGAAGGCCTGCGGCAGCTTCATCGATCCCGTGCGCTCGCCCAGCTCCTTGTGCTCGTCGGAGTCCAGCGTGACCGTGATCTCCTCGTACGGGATCTGGCGCGAC
Source organism: Solirubrobacteraceae bacterium (assembly GCA_050696955.1). Classification (GTDB taxonomy): domain Bacteria; phylum Actinomycetota; class Thermoleophilia; order Solirubrobacterales; family Solirubrobacteraceae; genus CADCVQ01. The sequence goes on from JBOGYT010000245.1 coordinate 1,746, forward strand.
TCGAGAATCTGGATGACCGCTGCGCTGAACTGGCAGCCCTCTTTGGTGTAGACCTTGACTGTTCTCATGGCCGCCAAAGTCTAGTGCCCGGTTCGCTGAAGACCGAAGCGGTCGTGCTGCGCTCGATGCGCTTCGGGGAGGCCGACCGGATCCTCCACCTGTACACGCCGCAGCGCGGCCGGGTCGGCGCGATCGCGAAGGGCGTACGGCGCACCAGGAGCCGCTTCGGCGGCCGGCTCGAGCCCTATTTTCGCCTGCAAATGATCCTCTATCAAGGCCGCAGCGAGCTGCTCACGGTGACGAGCGCGGAGACGGTCAACGGCCACCGCAGGCTGCGCGAGAACGCCGCGGCGCTCGACAGCGCGGCGCGCGCCTGCGACGCCGTGACGCGCCTGTTCGACACGAACGAGGCGCATCCTGGCGTGTACGCGCTGCTGTGCAACGAGCTCGCGCTGCTCGATGGCGCCACGGACGGGTCGGCGTCGCACGCCACGCACGCCAACCAGCTCGCGTTTCGCCTCAAGCTCCTGCTCGCCGCCGGCCTCGGGCCGCAGCTCGCCGCCTGCGCCTCGTGCGGCGCGGCCGAGCACCTCGCCGCGTTCTCCGGCGCCGCCGGCGGCGTCGTGTGCAGCGCCTGCGAGGCGTCGGGCTTCGCGATCGGAGAGGAGGCGCACGCGTTCATGACGGGCGCCCTCGGCGCCGCGCTCGCCGAGACGCCGGGCGCCAGCGCGCTCGCGCTGCGACAGGCCGAGCGCGCGATCTCCGAGACGCTCGAGCACCACGCCCATGTACGGCTTCGAGCGGCCTCCCCGCTGTAGGATCGCGCCCCATGGGAGTCGCGACTGATACGAAGTGGGTGTACGACTTCGCCGAGGGATCGAAGGAGATGCGCAACCTCCTCGGCGGCAAGGGCGCCAACGTCGCCGAGATGACGCGCATCCTGGGCGCCGACCGCGTCCCAGCGGGGTTCACGATCACGACCGAGGCGTGCGTCTCCTACATGGAGAACGGCCAGTCCGTCCCAGACGGGATGGACGCCGAGGTGGACGACGCGCTCGCGCGCCTCGAGGCCACCGCGGGCAAGACGCTCGGCGATCCCGAGGACCCGCTGCTCGTCTCCGTGCGCTCGGGGGCGCGCGAGTCGATGCCGGGCATGCTCGACACGGTCCTCAACCTCGGCCTCAACGACCGCTCCGTCGCGGGCCTCGCCGACCGGACCGGCAACGAGCGCTTCGCCTGGGACTCCTACCGGCGCTTCGTGCAGATGTTCGGCAACGTCGTGCGCGGCATCCGCGGCGAGCGCTTCGAGCAGGCCATCGCCGACGCCAAGAACGAGAACGGCGTCACGCTCGACACCGAGCTCGACGTCGACGCGCTGAAGAAGCTCACCGCGACCTTCCGCGAGGTCTTCAGGGACGAGACCGGCGAGGAGTTCCCGCAGGAGCCGCGGGACCAGCTCGAGCAGGCGATCCGCGCCGTCTTCGACTCCTGGACAGGCGACCGCGCCGTCGCCTACCGGCGCATCAACCGCATCCCCGACGACTGGGGCACCGCGGTCAACGTGCAGCAGATGGTCTTCGGCAACAAGGGCGACACGTCGGGCTCCGGGGTGGCGTTCAGCCGCGACGAGGTCACCGGCGAACCGGAGCCGTCCGGCGACTTCCTCGTCAACGCGCAGGGCGAGGACGTCGTGTCCGGCGTGCGCAACACGCAGGACATCGCCGACCTGCGCAAGGTGCTGCCCGAGTCCCACGAGCAGCTCATGGACATCCTGCGCACGCTCGAGGCGCACTACAAGGACATGCAGGACACGGAGTTCACGATCGAGGAGGGGCGTCTGTACATGCTGCAGACGCGCAACGCCAAGCGGCCCGCCCAGGCCGCGGTGCGCTTCGCCTGCGACGTCGTCGACGAGGGCCTGCTGACGAAGTCCGAAGCGATCGCGACGATCGACTGCGAGAAGCTCGACGCGCTGCTGCATCCCACGTTCGACCCGACCGTCGACTACGCGGTGCTGGCGAAGGGCGTCGCCGCGTCGCCGGGCGCGGCGAAGGGCGAGATCGTCTTCAGCGCCCCCGACGCCGTCGCCGCCGCCGCGGAGGGACGCGAGGTCATCCTCGTGCGCCCGTTCACCGAGGCCGAGGACGTCGCCGGCTTCCACGCGGCGAAGGGCATCCTCACCGCCGAGGGCGGCAAGGCCAGCCACGCGGCGCTCGTCGCGCGCGGCATGGGCCGGCCGGCGGTCACCGGCGCGAGCGCGCTTGATATCGACCTCGAAGCCAAGACCCTGCGAGTAGCCGAGACGGTCCTGGGCGAGGGCGACTGCATCTCGATCGACGGCACGACCGGCTGCATCACGGTCGACGACGTGCCGCTCGTCGAGCCGCAGATGGACGAGCACTTCGAGCGCGTCCTCGAGTGGTCCGACGAGCTCAAGACGCTTGGCGTCCGGGCCAACGCCGACACGCCCGAGGACGCGACCAAGGCGCGCGACTTCGGCGCCAAGGGGATCGGCCTGTGCCGCACCGAGCACATGTTCATGGCCGCCGATCGCCAGCCGAAGATGCGCGAGATGATCCTCTCGGACACCGAGGTGGAGCGGCGGGCGGCGCTCGACGAGCTCCTGCCGCTGCAGCAGACCGACTTCGAGGAGATCCTCGAGGCGATGGACGGGCTGCCCGTGACGATCCGCCTGCTCGATCCCCCGCTGCACGAGTTCCTGCCGCCCGACGAGGACGATCCGCGCGCGCACGCGTTGCGCGAGGTCAACCCGATGCTCGGCACACGTGGCTGCCGCCTGGCGATCCTGCACCCCGAGATCTACGAGATGCAGGTCCGGGCGATCATGCGCGCCCAGCGGGCGGTGACCGAGCGCCTCGGGCATCCGCCGGCGCTCGAGGTCATGGTGCCGCTCGTGGACTACGAGCGGGAGCTCGAGGTCATCAAGGAGCTGATCTTGCGTGTCGCCGAGGAGGAGGGCGTGGCGCGCGAGCACTTCCTCGTCGGCACGATGATCGAGCTGCCGCGCGCGTGCTTCCTCGCCGATCAGATCGCCGACCAGGCCGACTTCTTCTCGTTCGGCACGAACGACCTGACGCAGACCGCGCTCGGCTTCAGCCGCGACGACATCGAGGGCAAGATCCTCGCGCCCTACATCGAGGCGAAGGTGTTCGACCGCTCGCCGTTCGAGACGCTCGACACGCCCGGCGTCGGGCAGCTCCTGCGGATGGGCGCGTGGCTCGGTCGCAAGACGAAGCCGAACCTGAAGCTCGGCATCTGCGGCGAGCACGGGGGAGACCCCGACTCGATCGACTTCTTCCACCACTCCGGGCTGGACTACGTCTCCTGCTCGCCGTTCCGCGTGCCGGTCGCGCGCGTGGCCGCGGCGCAGGCGGCGATCAGCGCCGCCCAGAACGGTGGTTGAGGGGAGCATCACGCCGGTGCGGTTCGGCTCGCTGCTGGTCGCCTTCCTGGCGGTCGTCGCGCTTGCCGCCGGCTGCGGCGGCGACGACGACTCGAAGACGTCGGGCTCATCGTCGGGCACGTCGGGCGGCGACAACGTGTTCGCCGGCGAGGGCAAGTGCAAGGGCGACGTCGAGGCCGGCCTCGAGAAGGCCGCGCGTGAGCACCCCGGACCGCTGAAGGTCGCGGAGGACGGCGGCGGGGAGGGCGAGGCCGGCAGCGTCGACCGGATCGACGTGGACATCTGCCAGACGGACGACGAGAACGCGACCGCGGTCGTCGTCGTGTACGGCCTGCGCGACGACTCGGTCCGCGACGTGCGTCACGAGATGCGGCTCATCAAGAGCGGCGGCATCTGGCAGGTGACCGACGACCAGGACTCCCGCCGCTGCCAGAAGGGTCGCGGCCAGCAGACCTTCGAGGGCACGAACTGCCAGTGACGCGCGCCGAGTGGGCGCTGGTGGTGGCGCTCGCGGCGCTGCTCGGCGGCTGCGGAGAGGACGAGCCGCGCGGCGCGGCGACGACGGCCACGCAGCCCGCGCAGTGCCTGCGCGCCGACCCCTCGATCGAGGCGGCCGCGCGCGCCCACGTGCGCGACGTCACGATCGGGCCGGAGGAGCGCTTCGACGCCGAGCGGCTCGACGTCGACGTCTGCCGCACCGGCGATGCACAGGCGAGCGCGACCGTGACGATCTACGGGCTGCGCGACGACTCCATCCGCGACGTGCGCCACGGGCTGACGCTCGTGCCCGAGCGGGGCTTCTGGCAGGTCGCGGTCGATGTCGAGACGCGCCGCTGCCGGCCGGGGCGGGGGCCGCAGGAGTTCACGACGGATCGGTGCGTCTGAAGGAGTAGGGAGCGAAGCGCCGGTGCGCGCCACCGCCGCCCGCGGCGCGTGTCGAGTCTTCCCCTGCATGCGGGGACAACTCGACATCGAGCCGCTGCCCGCGACACGGATGTCGGATAGTCCCCGGCATACGGGGTCGATCCGCCACGACCGCCTCGCGCACCCCGCCGCACCCGCGACCCTCAGTCGACCACCAGCACCGCCTTCCCCGCCACCCGCCGCTCCATCAGCGCCTCGATCGCCGGCCCCGGATCGCGCCACGAGGCCTCGAGGTCGATCTGGCAATCGAGCTCACCCGCCGCGACGAGCGCCGCGAGCCGGGCGAGGTCAGGGCTCCCGCTGAGGGTGTGCTCGAGCTCGTCGAAGACGAAGAGGCCGCGCAGGGTCGCGCCGGGCGCGCCGCCGAACAGCGCGCGCGTCGGGAACGTCGTCTCGGTCTCCGTCGAGGCAAACGAGACGACCACGCCGCCCGGGGCGACACGCTGGAGCGCGAGCCCGAGCGTTGCGCCGCCCACGCCCTCGACGATCGCCTCGTAGCGCTCCTCGTCGCTCTCGAGGTCCAAGACGATCCGTTCGGCGCCGAGCTCGCGCAGCCCCCGCGCGCGCTCCTCGCTGCGCGCCACAGCGCTGACGTGCGCGCCGGCGCGCGCGGCGAGCTGCACGGCGAAGCGCCCGACGCCGCCGGTCGCGCCGGTGACGAGGACGCGCTTGCCGAGCACGAAGCCCGCGATCTCGAGCGCGCGCACCGCCGTCACGCCGGCGACGGGCAGCGTCGCGGCCTGAGCGAACGAGACCTCGTCCGGCAGCTCGGCGAGGTGGACCGTGCGCACCGCCGCGAGCTGCGCCCATGCGCCGCCGGCCTTCGGCTTCATCCCGACGACGCGCGCGCCCCGCGGCGGCCCGCTGCCGTCGGCCGCGGGGCGCTGCACGACGCCCGCGAGATCCCAGCCGGGAACCGACCCGCTGGGCCGGGCGGGGAGCTGGCGCGTCTCGCCGCGGTTCAGCGAGAACGCCTTCACCGTGACGAGCGCCTCGAAGGGCAGCGGCTCGGGATCCGGGACCTCCTGTAGCGCGACGCGCGGCGGTTGCGCGGTCACGACGAGGGCGAGCATCGGCGGAGCGTAATCACCGCCCGTTCACCTCGTCGTCACCGCCGGACAACACATCGCGTGGACAGCGTCTCCAGCCTCCGCTGAGCACGAACGTCCAAGCCGGAGGTAGCCATGAACGACGAGATCCGCGCAGAAGACGCGACGCTGCTGTCGCGCCGCCGCCTGCTCGCAACCGCAGGAGCCGCCGTGGTGGGAGCGGCCAGCGCCCAGGTCCCATTTGCCCGCGCCCGACCGCTGCCTCAGATCAGCGGCTACCCGTTCACCCTCGGCGTCGCGTCGGGCGAGCCGCTCCGGCACGGCGTCGTGCTGTGGACGCGGCTCGCCCCGACGCCGCTCGCCGGCGGCGGCATGCCGGCGCGGTCGTTCCCCGTCAAGTGGGAGCTCGCCCATGACGAGCGCTTCCGCCGCGTCGTGCGGCGCGGAGAGCAGGACGCCCGGTCCGAGCTGGCCCACAGCGTGCACGTCGAGCTCGACGGGCTCGAACCCGGCCGCGAGTACTTCTATCGCTTCCGCGCCGGAGGCGAGATGAGCCCGGTCGGGCGCACGAAGACCGCGCCGCGGCGCGACGTCGGCTCGCTGCGCTTCGCCTTCGCGTCGTGCCAGCAGTACGAGCACGGCTACTACACGGCCTACGGCCACATGGCGCGCGAGGACCTCGACCTCGTCGTGCACCTCGGCGACTACATCTATGAGTACGGGCCGAACGAGTACGTCGCGCCGGGCGGGAACGTGCGCGACCACAGCGGCCCGGAGATCGTCTCGCTCGAGGACTACCGCAATCGCCACGCGCAGTACCGGACCGATCCGGATCTCCAGGCGGCGCACCACGCCTTTCCCTGGCTCGTGACGTTCGACGACCACGAGGTCGAGAACAACTGGGCCGACGAGGTGCCCGAGAACGGCCAGCCCGTCGAGCCGTTCCTGCGCCGCCGCGCGGCCGCGCTGCGGGCGTACTACGAGCACATGCCGCTGCGCCGCTCCGCGCGGCCGCACGGCATCGACATGGCGCTCTATCGCCGCGCGGCGTTCGGCGACCTGGCGACGTTCCACGTGCTCGACACGCGTCAGTACCGCTCCGATCAGGCGTGCGGGGACGGAACCGACATCGGCTGCGCCGAGCGGCTGGACCCGGCGCGGACGATCACCGGCGACGCGCAGGAGCGCTGGCTGCTCGGCGGGCTCGCGCGGTCGCGAGCGACCTGGAACGTCCTCGCCCAGCAGGTGTTCATGGCCCAGCGCGACTTCGAGCCGGGACCCGCGCAGCGCTTCAGCATGGACGCCTGGGACGGATACGCGGCCTCGCGCGAGCGGCTGCTGTCGTTCATCGAGCGCCGCCAGGTCGCCAATCCGGTCGTTCTCACCGGCGACGTCCACAACAACTGGGCGGCCGACCTGAAGGCCGACTTCGACGATCCCGACTCGCGCACGCTCGGCTCGGAGTTCGTCGGCACCTCGATCACGTCGGGCGGCGACGGCGCGGATACGACGCCCTCCGGGCTGCAGACGCTCGCGCAGAACCCGCACATCACGTTCTTCAACGGGCAGCGCGGCTACGTGCGCTGCCGGCTGGACAACGAGGCCTGGCGCAGCGACTACCGCGTCGTCCCCTACGTCAAGGTCGCGGGCGCGCCCATCGCCACGCGCGCGTCGTTCGTCGTCGAGGCCGGCAGTCCCGGGCTGCAGCCCGGCTGATCGCCGGCGCTCGGCGCAACGTGCGGCCGTTGCGCGCCCGCGACCGCCGCCAGCGCCGGCTGAGCGTACGTCGCGGATGCGAGAATCGACGTCATGGATGCCGCCACCGCACCGGGAGCCGTCGCCGCGCGCTTCCACGCCCGCCGCCGTGCTTGGGAGGAGGAGGCGCTCTCGTCGCTGGCCACCCGGACGTATCCCGCCGTGCGGGCGGTCGACGAGCCCGACTGCGCGCTGCGCACGCCGTTTCAGCGCGACCGCGACCGCATCGTGCACTGCAAGGCATTTCGCCGTCTGAAGCACAAGACGCAGGTCTTCGTGGCCCCCGAGGGCGATCACTTCCGCACCCGGATGACCCACACCCTCGAGGTCACCCAGATCGCGCGCACGGTGGCGCGCGCGCTGTCGCTCAACGAGGACCTGACCGAGGCCATCGGGCTCGGTCACGACCTCGGCCACCCGCCGTTCGGGCACATCGGCGAGGCGGTGCTCGACGCGTGCCTCGCGCAGCGCTTCGACGCCGGCTTTCGCCACTACGAGCACTCGCTGCGGATCGTCGAGGTGCTCGAGCGCGCGGGCGCCGGGCTCAACCTGTGCGCGACCGTCCGCGACGGGATCCTGTGCCACTCCGGCCGCGCGCCGATGCCGGCGACGCTCGAGGGGCGGATCGTGCGGCTCGTCGACCGCGTCGCCTATCTCAACCACGACATCGACGACGCCCTGCGCGCGGGCGTGCTCGACGAGGCCAGGCTGCCCGCCGACGCGATCGCCGTGCTCGGCGAGACCGGCTCGAGCCGGATCGACGCGCTCGTGCACGACATCGTCGAGTCGTCCGAGGCGGCGGGCGACATCGTCCAGAGCGAGCAGGCGGGCGAGGCGATGACCGCGCTGCGCGAGTTCATGTTCGATCAGGTCTACCTCGGCGAGGCCGCGCGCCGCGAGCACGCCCGCGTCGAGCGCGTCATCCGCACGCTGTTCGAGCACTACGCCGCCGACCCGTCGCGGCTGCCCGACGGCGGCGGCGCGCCCGGCGCCTCCCACGCCCAGCGCGTCACCGACTACCTCGCCGGCATGACCGACCGCTACGCGGTGCGGGCCTTCACCGCGCTGAGCGTGCCCGAGTCGTTCGCGGTCTAGCGGGCTGATGGCGCTCTACACGAACGACTCCAAGGAGCGCGTGCGCGATGCGGTCGACATGGTCGACCTCGTCTCCTCGCGGACCGAGCTCAAGCGGGCGGGCGCCAACCGGCTGACCGGGCTGTGCCCGTTTCACGACGAGCGCACCCCGTCGTTCGGGATCAACCCCGCCGAGAAGGTCTATTACTGCTTCGGCTGCCAGGCGTCGGGCGACGCGTTCACGTTCGTCATGGAGACCGAGGGCGTCGACTTCAAGGGTGCCCTCGAGCTGCTCGCCGACCGCTACAGGGTCGCGCTCGAGCTCGAGGACGAGGACCCGCAGGCGGCCGAGCGCCGCCAGCAGCGCGAGCGGCTGCTCGAGCTGCTCGAACGGACGGCGACGTACTACGTGCGCCAGCTGTGGGAGTCGCGCGAGGCCGAGCGCGCGCGGGCGTATCTCGCCGAGCGGGGACTGGAGGAGGGGACGCTGCGCGAGTTTCGCGTCGGCTACGCGCCGAGCGCGTGGGACACCGTGTTGACCGCCTCGCGCCGCGCGGGCTTCAAGAACCGCGAGCTCTACGACGCCGGGCTCGCCCAGCGGTCGCAGAAGAGCGGTCAGATCTACGACCGCTTCCGCTCGCAGATCATCTTCCCGCTCGCCGACCCGCGCGGCCGCGTGCGCGGCTTCGCCGGCCGCACGCTCGGCGACGACCGCCGCCCGAAGTACGTCAACAGCCCGGAGAGCGACCTGTTCCACAAACGCAGCCAGCTCTTCGGCGCCGATCTCGCGCGCGCGCCCGCGGCGAAGGCCGGCCGCGTCGTCGTCGCCGAGGGCTACACCGACGTCATCGCGATGCACCAGGCCGGCATGCGCAACAGCGTCGCGATCATGGGCACCGCCGTCACCGAGGAGCAGATCTCAGAGCTCGTGCGGCTCGCGCCGCTCGCGCAGCTCACGCTCGATGCCGACAGCGCCGGCCAGGAGGCGATGCTCCGCGCCGCGCGCCTGGCGGAGGGGCGCGGCCTGAAGTTCCGCGTCGTGCCGCTGCCGCGCGGGGAGGACCCGGCCGACCTGATCCAGCGCGGCGGCAGCGAGGAGATCGAGCGGCGCGTCGCCGGGTCCGTGTCGTTCGCGCGCTTCAAGGTGCAGCACGCGCTCGACACCGGCGATCTGGGCAGCGCCGACGGCAAGGATCTCGTGCTCGCCCAGCTCGGCGACCTGTTCGGGCTCGCGACCGGCGTCGAGCGCAACGAGCTCGGCCTGCTCGTCGCCGACCGGCTGGGCCTGCCGCCCGACCTCGTGTGGCAGCAGCTCAGCACCGGCGCGCCGCGGGCGACGCCCGATGCACCGGGTGCGCAGCGCAATCCGGC
>JBOGYT010000246.1:0-4507 GCA_050696955.1 Solirubrobacteraceae bacterium
GGCGGGCACGGCCCGCCCGCCGATCGGCGCGCCTCTAGTGGGTCGTGAGGTGACGGTGGGCGTGGAACCGTCCGCGGTTACGCGTCCAACGTTGCCTCACGGCTCACTGCCGGGCAGCGAGGTTGGAAGCCCGCGCGCCGGGGTAGGGCCCGGCCGTGCGATGTGTTCAGGGGGCTCTCGCGCTCGGCTTGTGTCTGGCCTTCGCCTCGACGCTGGCGCCGTCGACTGCGGCCGCCGACGGCCTGCAGTTCAGCGGTCGCAGCGGGACGCAGAAGTGGTGGACGTGCGTCCCCGAGGTGGGCTGCCGTCCCTACCGCATCGCCGCCACCGTCACCGCCAACGTCTACCCATCGTCGCCACCGAAGGGCCGCCCGGTCGCGCTCGCCTCGTTCGGGGTCTTCTACAGCACCGCCGCGCTCGGACCGGACACGCTGCTCGTCTACGGCTTCGAGTACCGCAAGAAGGGCGGCAAGTGGCGCCAGGTGTGCGTCAAGGGCCGCTGCCTGTTCGACTCGCGCAAACGGGCTGCGTGGCCGGGGGCACCCGCGGGCGGCAATTACTTCGAGGCGCGCCTGCCGATCAAGCGGATGCGCAACATCCAGCAGATCCGGCTGCTGGTCAAGCCGCTGACCGAGACCGGCTCGGGACGCTTCGTCGGTCGCCTGCGCACGAAGACCTTCAACGTGCGCTACCACCGCTGCGAGGTCTGCGCGCTGCCGAGCAGCGTGCCCGCGCCGCAACCCGCGCCGCCGCCACCACCGCCGCCACCGGCCAAGGACGTATGCGCCGGCCATCCATCGGACCCGAGCGTCGTCTGCGTGCGCAACCACGGGCACACCGTCGATGTCTGCGATCGCCACGCCGACGGGCACCGCGCCTACGCGCGCGTCATCACCGAAGCGTCCAACCCCGCCTTCCTGTCGCCGTATTACGACACGAACGACAGCAAGCCCGGCTGCGCGAACCTGAACTTCCCCAGCCGCGTACTGGCCGTGGCGGCGTGCGCGCAGTACGAGGGCTGCAGCGCGTTCAGACCGGCGTACTAGCGAGCCGGTGCTGCCGCGGGCCGATGCCCCGCGACCGCGTCCGGGCGCGAATCAAGACGATCAAGTATGGATGCGAGCGATCTGACTATGGACTGTCTCATGCGCGGGCTCTTGACTGCACGCATGAGCAACAACCACCACACACAGAACATCACGCTCGTGCTTGGCGGCACGGGCAAGACCGGCCGGCGGGTGCTGGAGCGCCTGCAGGCCCGCGGCCTGCCGACGCGGGCGGGCTCGCGCAGCGGTGAGCCCGCCTTCGATTGGGAGGATCGCTCGACGTGGACACCGGCGCTCGAGGGCGTCACGCAGGCCTACGTGTCCTACTTCCCGGACCTCGCGGTTCCGGGCGCCGCCGACGCCGTCGGCGCGTTCGCCCGGCTCGCGGTCGACAGCGGCGTCGGGCGCCTCGTCCTGCTGTCCGGGCGCGGCGAGGAGGAGGCGCAGCGCGCCGAGCGGCTCGTGCAGGAGGCGGGCGCCGACTGGACGATCGTGCGCTGTAGCTGGTTCTGCCAGAACTTCAGCGAGAGCTTCTTCCTCGAGTCAGCGCTCGCGGGCGAGGTCGCCCTGCCCGTCGGCGACGTGCCCGAGCCCTTCGTCGACGTCGAGGACATCGCCGACGTCGCCGTCGCCGCTCTGACGCAGGACGGACACGGCGGCCAGGTCTACGAGCTCACGGGCCCGCGCCTGCTGACGTTCGCCGAGGCCGTCGCGGAGATCGGCGCGGCATCGGACCGGACGATCGGCTTCGTGCCCGTGCCGCTGGATGCGTTCGCCGGTGCGATGCTCGAGCAGGACGTGCCCGCCGACGTCGTGTCGCTCATGCGCTACCTCTTCACCGAGGTGCTCGACGGCCGCAACGCGTACCTCGCCGACGGCGTGCAGCGCGCGCTGCACCGCGAGCCGCGCGACTTCGCCGACTTCGCGCGCCGCGCGGCCGCCACCGGCGTCTGGCAGGCCGCGTGATGGACCGCATCGAGCAGTGGGCGATGCTCGCGAGCGCGCTGGGCTGCGGCCTGGCGGCCGGCGTCTTCTTCGCGTTCTCGGCGTTCGTCATGCCGGCCCTCGACCGCCTGCCGGCGGCGCAGAGCATCGCGGCGATGCAGTCGATCAACAAGGTGGCGGTGACGCCGGCGTTCATGATCGCGCTCTTCGGGACCGCGCTGGCCTGCGTGGGGCTGGGCATCTGGGCGGTGCTGGCGTTGGATCAGCGCCCCGCCGAATGGGTCCTCGCCGGCGCCGCGCTGTACCTGCTCGGAACGATCGCGGTGACGATCGCCGCGAACGTCCCGCTGAACGATGCGCTCGCGGCCGTCAACGCCCACGGCGGCGACGCCGCCACCCGCTGGAGCAGCTACCTCACCGACTGGACGCTGTGGAACCACGTCCGGGCGGTGGCCGCGCTCGGCGCGTCCGGGCTGCTCGCCGTCGCGCTGCATGTGAGCTGAGCGAGCGCGCGGGAAGATTCGCTCACCACCCCGATCAACGGAAGGGCAGAGGTCATGCCAGCAGTCTTCTTGGACATCACGATGTCGCTCGACGGATACGTCGCTGGTCCGGATCCCGGTCCCGAGCAACCGCTCGGCAAGGGCGGTGAGGGGCTGCACGAATGGGCGTTCGGACTGGCGAGCTTCCAGGAGCGACACGGCCGCAGCGGCGGGGAGACGAACGCCGACGACGAGGTCGTCGCCGAAGGGCTGGCCCGGCAGGGCGCCGTCGTCATGGGTCGCGGGATGTTCGGCGGCGGAGGCGGCCCGTGGGGCGATGACCCGTGGGAGGGGTGGTGGGGAGACGACCCGCCGTTTCGCATGCCGGTCTTCGTCGTCACCCACCACGCGCGCGAGCCGCTGACCAAGCAGGGCGGAACGACGTTCACGTTCGTCACCGAGGGCATGCAAGCCGCGGTCGACCAGGCCAGATCGGCCGCCGGCGAGAAGGACGTCCTCGTGGCGGGCGGCGCGGCCGTCGCGCAGCAGGCGCTCGCGTCGGGGCTCCTCGACGACATCCAGATCCACCTCGCCCCGATGCTGATCGGTGGCGGGGTCCGGCTGTTCGATCGCCTCCCTGAGCTGTGCACGCTCGAGAAGACGCGGGTGATCGACTCGCCCGGGGTCACGCACCTGCGCTTCGACGTCGGCAGCCGAGGAGCGTGACATCGCGGGCGCGAGGTGTGTCTTAATGGGTGCAAGCGATCGACCTCGGAGGCCACCGGATGCTCCCCAACGATTCCCGCGGCATGGCCGCGATGTACCTCTCGCTCACGGACGACGAGCCGATCGAGCGGCGCCGCCCGCTGCTGACCCTGATCGCGTGCTGCCTGTTCCTGGCGTTCGCGATGCCCGTCGGCTGGGCGCTCACGACCGACGACGCGCTCGCCGCGCCGCAGAAGCAGGCGATCTCCAGCAACGACGACGACGACAACAGCGGACCCGGCGGGGGCGACGACGACTCGGAGGACGACTCCGACGCCGACGACTCGCGCAAGACCGTCTCGGGCACCGACAACTCGCGCTCGTCGGCGAACACCGACTCGCACTCGGCGACGGCGGCCTCGAAGTCGCGGCCGGGCAACTCGAAGTCGGGCGCTGGGACGTCGCATTCGGTCACCAGGCCATCGGTGTCGAGCTCGGACAACTCGCGGTCGGGCAAGAACACGTCGCACTCGGCGACCCGCGACGAATCCGCCTCGCGACCGGGCAACTCCAGGTCGCACGCGGGCACGTCGCACTCGGTCACGCGCAAGAAGTAGGCGTCTGTGGCAGCGTCCCGGGAGGTGAGCACGCTTCCCTCCTGGGACCTGCCCGAGGGCGCCGAGATCGCGCCCGGACGCACGGTCCTGCGGCTGCTCGGCGGCGGCAACCGCTTCGAGGTCTTCCTCGTCTGGGACGACGCCCGCCTCGCCGTCATGGTCGCGAAGGTCCTGCGCCCGCACGTCGTCGCCGAGGCGCGCGTCCTGCGCGACCTGCGCCTCGAGGCCGAGGCGCTGTCGGCGCTCGCGCACCCGGTGATCGTGCGCGGCTTCGACGCCGTGCTCGACGGCCCCTATCCGCACCTGCTGCTCGAGCACCTCGAGGGCGCGACGCTGCGCTCGCTCATCCGCCGCGACGGCGCGCTGGCGATGCAGCAGCTGCTGCCGCTCGCGCTGCACGTGGCCGCCGCCATCCACTACCTCGCGGCGTCGGGCTGGGTGCATCTCGACGTCAAGCCCGACAACGTCGTCATGGGCATACCGCCGCGCCTCATCGACCTCTCACTCGCGCTGCCGATCGCAGAGGCGCAGGGCTTCTCGGCGCCGGTCGGCACCGACGCGTACATGCCGCCCGAGCAGTGCCTGCCGGGCAGCGCCGCGGTCGGGCCCGCGGCCGACGTCTTCGGACTGGCCGCCACGCTGTGGCACGCCGCGTCGGGCGCGCGGCCGTGGCCGCGCGAGTCGGGCGACCGCGGCTGCGACGACCCGGAGG
>JBOGYT010000247.1:0-6727 GCA_050696955.1 Solirubrobacteraceae bacterium
GAGAGTCAGTGTGATCGGGCCGCAGGTCAGATGGATCAGGGCGAGCGCGGCGTTGGCGGAGTGGAAGCCGTAGGCCCGGCGGGTGATCAGCTTGGCCTTGTTGTTGAGTGCTTCGGCGCGGGCGTTGCTGAGCTTCATGCGGCGGGCCGCGAGGATGCCGTCGCGGTGCTTGCGGACCGTGCGTCCGAGCCGCACGAACGGTTTGAGGCGGCTGCGCGACAGGCGGGCCAGGAGGCGGTCGATCAGCTCGTCGACCGCGTCAACGCTCAGGCCGGGGGCGAAGATTGCGCGGACCATCTCCTTCATCGCCCAGGCGCGCGGGATCTTCCCGCCGGCGGCGTGCAGCGCGGTGAGCGTGTCGGCCTGGCGGTCAGTGAGGTTCTCGGGGTTCTTCAGCAGCGACCAGCGGCTGTCTTTGAACTGCTTGGCGGCGTGGGGGTCGCCCGCTTGGCGCAGCTCGTTCCAGTGCTCGCGGCGGACCTCGTCCAGTGCCTTGGTCGCGAGCTGCACGACGTGGTAGTTGTCGATGCAGATGACCGCTTGCGGGGCGTGGCGGCGGACCGACTTGGCGTAGCCGCCGGTCATGTCCATCGAGACCGCCCTCAGCTGCCCGGCGCGCCCGCCGATCGCAACGTCGGCGTCGGCTTCGGTGGGCGGTTTGACGGGGATCTCGGCGGCTTCGGCGTCGCGCCCGTGGTCAGCGTCGCGCCGCGTGTCGGGGTCAAGCTCGGCGAAGAACTCATCGGCGGCGGCCTGCCCCTTGCCCTCACAGCCCCACACCACGCAGCGACGGCGGTGATCGCCGATGAGCGTCAGGTAGCGATGGCCCTTGCGCCAAGCGACCTCGTCGATCGAGATCTCAAACAGATCGCTGAGGCGGTCCTCGTAGAGCAGTTCGTCGCCGACGCGCTCGATGATCCGCCCGATCGTCTGCCAGTCGATCCTCGTCAGCCGGCAGGTCGCCGTCTTGTCGGTCTTGGTCACCAGCCACGCGACGAGATCTTCGAAGTCGCGGGTAAAGCGCGCGCCGCCACGGGCGAACGGGACGCCCTCGACGTGCACGCCGTGCTCAGGACAGCGCAGCCGCCGCAGCCGGGCGTGAACCTCCAAGCGCCAACGGCCGAGATCCAGATGCCGCCAGACCGAGTCGTGATGCTGCTTGTTCTCGCGATGGCGCGTGGAGTACGAGCACTTCGGGCAATGAAGGCGACGACGACGCAACGCGACGCTCACGCGGACCCGATCGGGCTCAAAGCTGACCGAGCGGACCCACACTCCGGGCAGATTGAGCAGGCGAGAGAATGCGCTCGTGACGCGCATGGGCGACGACCTCCAGTTCGCAGCTTCAGAACCGCGAACCTACGGTCCGAACCTGTGCGCGTCGCTCCCGGCCTTCCGGCTAGCCCGCAAGCAGCGAAGAAACCCTGCTGAGCGCCAAGAACCCGCGATGACCGATCGGCCCGAGTCACCTACGATCATCCACGGAGCCCCGGTTATAGGCGGGCATCGCTTCCCATCACCCCGCAGGCGACGGGGCCAAGACGGCTCTCCCGAGTTCCCAAGACGACCATCCGCACGTTCAACGCCCAATACGCCGGAGGGTCCCTCAGCGCCCGCTTCTGGAACAAAGGCGCCTTCCATGGCCTTCGCCGTGAACGAACCGGCTCGGCTCCCTCTATACCCGTCCGAAGACGAGCCCCTTGACGACGCTTACTCAGGCTTCACTCACGTTGCAGACCGCGCGATCGCATCCGCCCCGCTTCGCACCCGGCCTCTCGACCACGCACGGGGGCATCGCTACCAGGGACCCAGACGTCTCCCCGGACCGGACTCACACCGGCAGGCCATCCTGAACTTGTCGCTCGCTATGTCATGTCGATCTCCTTCTCTTCATGGCAGCCGAGCAGTCTCGGCGCACTCGTCCAAAAGGGCAGCGATTCCCGCGACTCAGCGGATTACCGGCTGGATCCGTCGCCCGAGCGCAGCCCCCGACGCGCATGCCGCGACGGTGACTACACCCAAGGCGAGGAAGCCCCATCCGAACGCGAGCGACCACAGCACCGAGCCGTAGAGAACCGCGGCTGCCGCGTAGAGCGCGTTTCGGTCAGCGATCTGGTAGCCGACGGCGAACGCGAAGCCGCTGTAGACCGCTACAACGCACCCGTCCTCGCAGTCGCCTCGGATGCCCAAAAACAAGCTCACTCCGGCAGCGAGAAGAAGTGCAGCGAAGACGCTCAGGCGTCGCCACGCGCCGTGCCGAATGTCGCGGATGATCGCGCCGGTGAGCACAATGCCCAGAGCCGCGGCAAGCAGCGGCCAGACGATCGCCGCAACGCTGAGCAGTACGAATCCGACCAGCCCGGTGAGCGCGACTAGCACGATGCGGCGTGGCGATCTCGAAGTCGTCCCCAGAGGGCCAGCTTACGAGCGCGGTGCCCCGCCGCACGCCGGTTGACGCCCGAGTGCCCAGCAGGCGCGGGAGAAGCGCGTTGACCGCGGCGGGCGCTTGCCCCCAGGTGCCGGTGTTCGTCCGCTGGGGGCCGCACAGGATGCGCGGCGCCTTTCGGGAACGCATAGCCGCGCTATCGGGACTGTTTGCGGGCGGTCTTCTGAAGGCGTTGATCGAGCGTCAGGAGATCGGCTCCCGTGGCGTGCGCGGTTGCGAGCGAGAGCGCATCGGGCAGGCGTACGCTGCGGTGCGTTGCGCGAAGCTGCGCGGCGCGTCGTGCGATGTCGCGGTCGATCGCGATGCTGTCGGCGTCGATGGCGGCCAGGAAGTCGTCGATCGTGTGGGCGCCGCCGCGCTTGAGCGGGTGGACCAGGATTTCGGCGTAGACACTGGCCGCGACGACGACCCGGTCTCCGGCTGCCAAGCGCGGGCGCAGGATGTCGATGGCGCGCTGGTGTTGATCGTCGGATGCGTCGAGAAACGCGATCAGCACGTCAGCGTCGAGGGCTACCGTCGCCACTCGTCGCGCAGGTCGTTGAGGTACCCGGGCGGGTAGGTGCCGGCGGGCAGCGTGCCGGCAAAGCGCTTGACGAGGTCGTCGGCGCGCTCGATCTCGACGCGACCGCTGCCGGTGGCGCGGATGACGACGTCGTCGCCCGCGACGAGGCCGGCGGCCCGCAACACATCGACTGGGATCGTGACCTGGTTCTTGGCGGACAGCCTGCTCGTGTCCTTTACTAGACTACCACTCAAGTAAAGGCGACGCCATATATAGGACATCCGATGGCACCGGTCCGTCGCTGCGCCCGCGCGCGAAGTCCAGAATCCCCGCTCGCACTCGCGCGACGGTGCGCTGGCACGCGACGCACGCCGACAAGGTGCAGCGCTGGCGCGTCTCGCTCGACGGTCACGTCGTCGCCACGATGGCTGCGCGCCGGACGACGCTCACCCGGCGCATCGCCCGCAACGGGCGCCACACATGGCGCGTGGTCGGCTTCGATGCCGCAGCGAAGAACGTCGTCGCCGCCCGCCGGTCCTTTCGTGCGACATAGCACGACTCGACTGTAACCTTCACGCCCCACGTAAGTGCGCGTAGACTGTCACCCGCGCCACATCACATCGCCCCTATGCGGGGGCGTGTCAGGGACGGGTATTTCAAGTGAAGCACATAACGCAAGACAGCAGCTTTGAGCAACTGCTCGAGTTCGCCCCTGACGCGATCGTCGGCGTCGATCGGGACGGCCGCATCGTCCTGGCCAACCGGCAGACCGAGGTCATGTTCGGCTTCCCGCGCGACGCGCTCGTCGGGCAACTCGTCGAGCAGCTCATCCCGGAGCGCTTCCACGCCGAGCACCCGGGCCACCGCTCGCACTACTTCGCCGACCCGCAGACCCGGCCGATGGGCGCCGACCTCGCGCTGTTCGCCCGCCGCAAGGACGGCAGCGAGTTCCCGGCCGAGATCTCGCTGTCGTCGATCGAGACGCCGCGCGGGACGATCGCGATCGCCGCTGTGCGCGACGTGACCGAGCGCCAGGTGGCCGAACAGGCGCGGGCCCGCCTTGCCGCGATCGTCGACTCCTCCGACGACGCGATCATCGGCCACACGACCGCGGGGACGATCACGAGCTGGAATCGCGCGGCCGAGCGACTCTACGGCTACGCGGTCGGCGAGGTGCTGGAGCGCCACATGTCGATCCTGCCGGCCGATGGCGCATGGCCTTCGGGCACCGGTGAGGACGTCGAGCGGCGCGAGACCGTGCATGCGGGCAAGGACGGCGGCAGGATCGACGTCGCCGTGACCGTGTCACCGGTGCGCGATCCGGCCGGCCAGGTGCTCGGGATGGCGACGATCGCGCGCGACATCTCGCGCGAGAAGCGCGCCGAGCGGACGTTCGAGGACCTGCTCGAGTTCGCCCCGGACGCGATCGTCGGGGTGCTCCCGAACGGGCGCATCGTGCTCACCAATCGTCAGGCCGAGGCGCTGTTCGGCTATACGCGCGCCGAGCTGCTGGGCCGGCCGGTCGAGATGCTCGTGCCACCCCACCTCGCCGCCAGGCATCCCTCGCATCGCCGGGAGTACTTTGCCGACCCGCGCACGCGGCCGATGGGCGCCGGCGTCGTGCTCTACGGCCGGCGCAGCGACGGCAGCGAGTTCCCCGCGGAGATCAGCCTGTCGAGTCTCGAGACGGCCGACGGGACGATCGCGGTCGCCGCCGTCCGCGACATCAGCGAGCGTGCCGAGAGCGATCGCGAGCGGGCGCTGATGGAGGAACTCAACCAGGCGCGCCGGCTCGAGAGCGTCGGGCAGCTCGCCGGCGGCGTCGCGCACGACTTCAACAACCTGCTGGGGGTCATCATCAACTATGCGGCATTCGTCGCCGAGGAGCTGCCGGCGGGCTCGCAGGCGGAGGCGGACATCGAGGAGATCCGCGAGGCGGCCTAGCGCGCCGCCGCGCTGACCCGCCAGCTGCTCATCTTCAGCCGCCGCGAGGTCGTCAAGCGCGAGGTGCTCGATCTCAACACGGTCATCACGGGCCTCGAGAACCTCCTGCGGCGCGCGCTCGGCGAGCGCGTCGAGCTCGATGTCGCCCTCGGCAGCGAGCTGTGGCCGATCGAGGCCGACCCCGGACAGCTCGAGCAGGTGCTCGTCAACCTGGCGGTCAACGGCCGCGACGCGATGCCGCGGGGCGGCCGGCTCGTGATCGAGACCCGCAACGCGGTGCTCGGCGAGGACGTCGTCCGCGGCCACGCGGGGTTGACGGCGGGCGACCACGTCCGGGTGACGGTCAGCGACTCGGGTGTCGGCATGGACGGCGAGGTCGCCGCGCGTGCCTTCGAGCCGTTCTTCACGACGAAGCCCAAGGGCGAGGGTACCGGCCTCGGCCTCGCGACGGTCTACGGCATCGTGACCGAGGCCGGCGGCCACATCGCCCTGTACTCGGAGCCCGGCATCGGCACCTCGGTGAAGATCCACCTCCCGGTGAGCACCGCCGTCGCGCCGCCGCCGCGCCCGCCGCCGAAGGCGACGCCGGGCGGCCGCGGCGAGACGCTGCTCGTCGTCGAGGACGAGGTCGAGGTGCGGCGGATGGCCGAGCGCATCCTCACGCGGGCCGGCTACGCCGTGATCGCGGCGACCGATCTCCGCGAGGCGCTCGCGCAGGGCGCCTCGCAGGACGTCGACCTCGTCCTCACCGACGTGATCATGCCCGATATGACCGGCCCCGAGCTGGTCGAGCAGCTGCGTCTCGCGCGACCCGACCTGAAGGTCATCTTCATGTCGGGCTACAGCTACAAGGTGCTGCGCCACGAGACGCTCGAGCACGAGAGCCGCTCGGCGTTCATCGAGAAGCCCTTCAGCGCGGAGGAGCTGCAGGCCAAGGTCCGCGAGCTGCTCGACGCCGCGCCGGCGCCATGACCGCGGCGGCCGACATCCTCATTGTCGAGGACTCGGCCGACAACCGCCGGCTGCTGACGATCATCCTGTCCGCAGAAGGTCACCGCGTACGGGAGGCGACGAACGTCGAGGAGGCGCTCGCGATGGCCCGCTCGCAGCGACCCGATCTCGTCATCTCGGATCTGCTCATGCCGGGCGGCGCCGACGGATTTGACCTCGCGCGGCACATGCGCTCAGATCCTTCGCTGGCGCACGTACACGGTGTTCTACACCGCGTACTATCTCGACGCCGAGGCGCGTGAGCTGGCGCTGGGCGTCGGGGTCACGCGCTTCGTCCCAAAGCCCGGCGAACCGGCGCAGATCGCCGACGCGATCCGCCGCGCGCTCGACGATCCGCCACCAGCAGCGGGGATCTCCCCGCACGTGGAGCAGGCCCATCTGCGCCTCCGTCACCGCAAGCTCAACGAGACCGTGGGGGAGCTCGAGCGCCGCGACGTGACGGAGGCCCTGAGCCTGTCGCTGCGCGACGAGCAGCCGCTGCCGCAGCTGACCCTCGACGCGCAGGGTCTCGTCGTCGACGCCAGCGGCGCAGCCGAGCGCCTGCTGGACATCGATCCGCGCGGATCGAATCTTGCCGAGCTCATCGGCGCGCAGCCGGCGGCGCAGGCGGCCGCGCTGGCCGCCGTCGGTGCCGGACGCGTCGATGGTGAGCGGTACATCGCGCATCTGGCGCCCGCCGGCGCAGCGACGCGTGATGAACGAGACGAGTTCGTGGTCGTCGGCCGGCAGATCGGTGGCCGGGTCTGTCGCGTGCGCACGGATGTGCTCGGCTGCTCGGCGCGTGAGGACGTCGGGAAATAGGCGCTCCAGCGCCGATCCGGAGG
>JBOGYT010000248.1:0-4553 GCA_050696955.1 Solirubrobacteraceae bacterium
CCGGCATCAGCAGCCACATCGCCAGCGCCGTATTCGGCTTTGACGCCGCCTGCGCAGGCTACGCCAACAGCGCCATCGCATACGCCGCAAGCATGATCGGCGCCGGAAAGATCCGGGGCGCTACCCGCGCCGCAAAGGGCGGAGGTCGCCTGCGCGAGCTCGGGCGCCGCTTCGCAGACGAGACAGGGTCCTTCTCGAACCTTTCGTTGTCGCAGCTTCGTGCGGTGCGGTCGTTGGAGAAGCAGGCAGCAAAGCATCAGGCGAAGTTGGATGCCTACCGGGCTGATCCTGATGCCTTCGACAACTTGGGTCTGCTTCGCAACGCCCCGAGTCCGGAGATTCGTCAGCGGATCATCGATGGTCGCATTCGGCACCTCGAGGGCGAGGTCTCGACGTTCCGACGGCAGATCGACGAGATCACCGGAGGCAACTAGCGTGAGCGAGACGCTGCGGATCTCCGTGGCAGATCTTCGGCGGGCTGCTGAGGTGCTGCTCGACCATCTGCAGGAGGTCGAGGGCGACGTCGTGGAGCTTTCCGATCGGATGTTCTGGGTGGTTCCCGCCGAGGTGCGCTACGACGTGTACGAGCAGCCGGCCGAGCTGACGATCGGCCAACTGAGCGAGTCTCTGGCGCGTCTGGCGTCGGTGGTCGAGTCCGACGAGGACGCCCTGTCCTACGGCTTGGTGTGGCTGGCCGACATCGCGCGGGCGATCGGCGAGCAAACCGTCCGCTGAACCGTCAGGCGGCCCAGCGGTTGACGTCGTGTGACGTCGTGGGCGAGGAAGGCCTTCGAGGACGCGGCGGACGGTGTGTTTCTCTTCGTCGGTGAGCCGGGTGGTGGCTTCGAATTGGAGTCGGAGGTCGTCGTCGGGGCCGCGTTCGTCTCCGTCGAATACGAGCGTATCTGCGCTGACTGAGAGCGCGATCGCGAGCTTCCTGAGGGCGTCGAGGGCGGGTGTGCTGGTGCCGGCTTCGTAGCGGCGGATCTGGCTGACGTGGACGCAAACCACAACGGGATGGCGAGACGATCTCGGTTGCGCACCAAGTCACCCGCGACGGGGAGGTCGCACATCAGCACCAGACGCATGTCGGCAAGTACGGAAGTCAACCGCCAGTTCCCCGACGACTGGGTCGAGTACCCGGCTGTTCCATGACCGAGCGTGGGCGATTCGAACGCGAGGTCATCGACGAGCTAAGGCAACTCGTTGCCGGCGCGGCAGCGCTGGCTGAGCGGGGCGTCGTCACAAGTGAAGTCGAGCTCACCGTCGTGGAACACGGCGACACCGAAGTTCGGCTCTACGCCTACCGCGACGGTCAGATCTCAGATGTGCTGGAGGCTCACGTTTGGCGTGACGGTCGCCCGGCAGCGTCACTCGAGGACCTGCGAGAGTGGTTTGCCGCGCAGTTGGAGACATTCGGCTGACATGAAGGTCTTCGATCGAGCAGGGCCTCATGACGGCGTCGAGGACGTCTTGATCTGCTGCGTCGACGGCCTCAAAGGCTTCCCCGAGGCGATCGAAGCGACGTTCCCCGAGGCGTGGGTGCAGACCTGCATCGTGCACTATGCCGACTCGCGCGTTATGCCGACTTGTGTGCGTCGGGCCCGTGAGCATCGAGGGTTGCGGTTGAGATTGTCGGCATAACGCGAGTCGGGTCGGTCGATGCTGGCGCTTTCGTCTGGTGAGGGGAGAGCGTCATGCACGATCCGTCGCGGGTCACGGTGTCGGGGCCGTTGGAGGTGTTCGCGGCGGGGTTCGCCGCGGAGCTTGCGCGGCTGGGGTATCGGCGCACGCCGGCAACGTTTCGGCTGCAGTTGATGGCGCATGCGAGCGGTTGGCTCGAGCGGGAGGGGCTTGGCGCGGGTGAGCTGACCAGCGAGGTCGTCGAGCGGTTCCTCGTGGGGCGGCGGGCGGCGGGCTACACGAACTACGTGACGGCGCGGGCGTTGGCGCCGCTGCTGGGGTACCTGCGCGGGTTGGGCGTCGCGCCGCCGGCGTCACGGCGGGTGGCGGTCGGCGCGGTAGAGGTTCTGCTCGGTGACTATCGCGAGTACCTGGCGGTCGAGCGCGGGCTGACAGCGGACACGATCGAGGGGTACGTGCTGGCGGTCAGGACGTTCCTGGACGGGCGCCTGCGCGATGGCGACAAGCTCGACCTGGCCGGGCTCAGCGCGGCGGATGTCGTGGCGTTCGTCGTTGCTCGGTGTCCGGCGCAGTCGCGCGGGGCGGCGAAGATGACGGTCACCGGGTTGCGATCGCTGCTGGGCTTCCTGCACCTGCGCGGGCTGATCGCCGGGCCGCTGGCCGAAGCGGTCCCGTCGACGGCGTCGTGGCGACTGTCGGGGTTGCCGCGGGCGCTGGAGCCCGAGCAGCTCGACGCGCTGCTGGGTTCATGTGACCGGGCCACCGCGAACGGGCGCCGTGATTACGCGGTGCTGGTGATGCTCGCCAGGCTGGGACTGCGTGCCGGCGAGGTCGCTGCGCTGCGGCTCGAGCACGTCGACTGGCGCGCCGGCGAGCTGCGGATCGTCGGCAAGGGCCGGCGCGCCGAGCGGCTGCCGCTGCCCGCGGATGTCGGCGCAGCGATCGTCGCCTACCTGCGGGACGGGCGGCCGGAGACCGCGCAGGACCGGTCGTTGATCGTGCGCGTCCGCGCCCCGCACGACGGCATGACGACCGGCGGGATCACCCAGATCGTGTTCGCTGCCGCCGGGCGCGCCGGACTGGGCCCGATGCACTCGCACCGGCTGCGTCCCACCGCTGCGACGCAGATGCTGCGCGCCGGCGCAAGCCTCGAGGACGTCGGGCAGGTGCTGCGCCACCGCCAGGTGCTGACGACCGCGATCTACGCCAAGGTCGACCGCGACGCCCTGCGCGGGAGTGTCCGAGGATCTGTGTAGGCATGAGCGAACTGGAGTCTCATGTCTACGAAGAAGCGCAGCATCATTGAGCAGATGGAGGGTCGCGCCGGCGTTGAGCGGTGCGAGCCCGGAGGGCGAGTGCCGTTCAACGCCGGCGCGCGCGGCCTCGCGGCCGGGGGGCCCGGCCGTGTGCTGGGCCAGGAACTCGTCGACGACGCGATCGACCGCGCCCGCCGCGGTCTGCCTGTCGGCGAGCTGCCCGAGGGCGTGCGCGAGCAGCTGACTGACGCCATGCTCGACGAGCTGCTCGCCGACGCCCGTGGCCAGCGCGAGATCCTGGGTCCGGGCGGTCTGTTGGCCGATCTGACGCGGCGGTTGGTCGAGCGTGCGCTGGCGGCCGAGCTGACTGAGCACCTTGGCTATGAGCCCCACGCCGAGCCGCCCGGCGGCGCGGGCAACGCGCGCAACGGCGGGACGCCGAAGACGGTGTTGACCGACCATGGGCCGGTGCGCATCAGTACGCCGCGCGACCGCGCGGGCGAGTTTGAGCCGCAGCTCGTCAAGAAGGGCCAGCGCCGGATCGACGGCCTGGACGACAAGATCGTCGCGCTCTACGCCGGCGGGATGACGACCCGCGACATCGAGACCTACATCACCGGTCTGTACGGGCCCGGCGTCGGGCGCGACACCGTCAGCCGCGTCACCGCTGCGGTGCTCGACGACGCCAAGACGTGGCAGAAGCGGCCGCTGGAGGCCGTCTACCCGATCATCTACCTCGACGCCATGGTCGTGAAGATCCGCGACGGACAGGCCGTCCGCAACATCGCCTGCTACCTGGCGATCGGCGTCAACCTCGACGGCGAACGCGACGTCCTCGGGATGTGGTTTCAGCGCACCGAAGGCGCCAAGTTCTGGCTTCAGGTCCTGACCGATCTGAAGACACGTGGCGTCCGCGATGTCCTGGTCTGCTGCGTCGACGGGCTGACCGGGTTCCCCGACGCGATCGAGGCCGTCTACCCCAAGGCCTGGGTGCAGACATGTCTGGTCCACCAGGTCCGCTCGAGCCTGCGGTTCGTGCCCGACAAGGACAAGCGCGCGGTCGCCGCCGACCTCAAGAAGATCTACACCGCCGCCGACCGCGACCACGCCGAGACCGAGCTGGAGGCGTTCGCCGAGAAGTGGGACCACCGCTACCCGATGATCAGCGCCAGCTGGATCGAGCGCTTCGAGCAGATCGTCCCGTTCCTGGCGTTCCCGCCCGACCTGCGCCGCGTCGTCTACACCACCAACACGATCGAAGCGCTCAACCGCCAGATCCGCAAGATCATCAAGACCCGCGGCAGCTTCCCAACCGAAGACTCGGCCCGCAAGCTCATCTACCTCGCGATCACCAACGCGCAGACCAAGTGGCGACACGTCTACAACTGGAGCGCCGCACTACTGGCACTACGCATCCACTTCGGCGACCGCATCCCCGACACCGCAATCTGACGTTCACAACGACCACCAACAAACCGTCACTGATATTATCCACCACAGCGCCTACACAGAAACTCGGACGCCCTCCGAGGATGCGACCGCTGCGGCCCGAACCCCTCCCGCGCCACGAACTCGGCACGCCCCCTGCGCAGCCCCGCAACAGTCCAACCCACTCCCTCATCGATGCAGTTCAGCACCCACGACCCGCTACCG
>JBOGYT010000249.1:0-17345 GCA_050696955.1 Solirubrobacteraceae bacterium
GGCTTGCCCCCGCGGGCGCGCGCGCGCCGGCGGCGACGAGCCGGCCGGCGCGGCGCAGGTAGATCCGTAGGGAAGATCGTCGTCTCCGGACAGGCCGAGACCGCGACCGCGACCGCGCCCTTCGACAGCCGCGACATCGACGTCGGACTGGATGGCGACCCCGCGCGCGACCTCGGCCGCGCCGGTCGGTGTGGCGCCGGCCGGCGGAACGCCGAACGGGCCGGTCACGACGTTCACCACCGCCACGCCGTCGCCGTCGAAGGTGGGATCGAGGTTTCCGTTCACGTCCACGCGCGCGACGGCCATCGCGTTGTCCGTCCCGCCGGCGTTGACGAACCCCGCGCCGTAGGTGCCACCGCCGGGCGCGGGCGTGACGGTGAGGAAGCGATCCTGGGCCGCCGGCGCGAGCGGCGTCGACGCGATTGCGCCGGTCCCGAAGCTGTCGACCGTGTCGAGTCCGGCGGCGTGCGCCGCGGCCGCTGCGCTGCCGAGCGACAGCGCCGCCGCCAGCAGCGTTTTCGTGGTCCGTCTCATGCCGGGCGCCGTGGCGGGCACGAACTGCAGCGATGAAGGAGTGCGGGTGCGGATCGCCGCGGCCGGGTCGTGCGGCGGCGTGCAGAAGCGCTACCCGACGACCGCCCCGGGGGGGGGTTTGGGGATCTACTACGCCTGAGGCCCATCAGATCCCCACACCCCCTCCCCCAACGCCACCTCGCCGCTACACGCCACCCCGACCGGGCGCCACGGCGACCCGCAGCGCCTCCCTCGTCGCTGCCGTAACCGCACCGCGGCGCCACGCCTCCCCGCGGAGACCCGCAACCGCCAGCAGCGCCCGCCACCGCCTGCGGAGGCGTCCCCCCCGCCGTAGAACCCCCCCTTTTTCGGCTCCAACGTCCGTCCGCGGCGGGTTGCGTAAATGTGGAAGTTTGCCGATTCAACCTCCATGTTTGCGCGCGCGGAACGGGAACAGCTGGAGCGCAAGCTCGCGGCCGCCCGCGAGCGCATCACCCAGCTCGAGACCGAGATCCTGCGCCGCGGCCGGGACGCGCTCACCGGGTCGCTTCCGATCGAGCACTTCCGCGGCCAGCTCTCCGACGAGATGAAGCGCGCCCGGCGCCACCGCGTCCCGGGCTCGCTGGCCATGCTGCAGGTCGATCGCATGGCCGACCTGCACCGCGAGCACGGCTTCGAGAGCGGCGACATGATGCTGCGCAGGCTCGTCGAGACGCTGCGCGCCGGCACGCGGGGGGAGGATCTCGTCGCGCGCATGGGCGACGACCGCTTCGCGCTCTTGCTGCGCGAGTCCGATGAGCATGCCGCGCGCGCCTGCGTCGACCGGCTGCAGCTCGAGCTCGAGCGCCTCGAGGTCGGCCCGGTGCGCGGTGTCGCGGTCTCGGTCGGCATCACCTCGCTGCACGCGGCCGACAACGCCGTCGAGCTCTTCGACCAGGCCAACCAGGCGCTCGCCGACGCGCAGGCCGCCGGTGGAGGGCGGCTCGTCGCGGCATCCGAACGCGCTGACGAACCCGAGGACCTCGTCGAGCGGCTGCACCGCCGCGACGCGGTCGAGGCGCTCGCGGTCGCGCTGCTCGAGCGTGACCGCTACACCGGCGAGCACTCCGAGTCGGTCGTCGACATGGCCGGGGTCGTCGCGCGCCAGCTCGGCCTGTCGGCCGCGCAGATCGAGGACGTGCGCCAGGCCGCGCTGCTGCACGACATCGGCAAGGTCGGGATCCCCGACGCGATCCTCAACAAGCCCGGGCCTCTCACGCCCGACGAGCGCGCCGTGATGGCCGAGCACCCGGTCATCGGGGAGCGCATCCTGCGCGGGATCGGCGGCTTCGCGCCGGTCGCCGAAATCGTCCGCCACGAGCACGAGAGCTGGGACGGCAGCGGGTACCCCGACAAGCTCGTCGGGCCGCAGATCCCGATCGGCAGTCGCATCATCCTCGCGTGCGACGCGTACCACGCGATGACGAGCGATCGCCCGTACCGGACGCGCATGTCGCACTCCGACGCGTTCTCCGAGCTGTCGCGCTGCGCCGGGCGCCAGTTCGATCCGGACGTGACCCAGTCGCTGATCGGCCACCTCTACAACGAGCGCGCCGGGCGGTTGACGGTCGTCAGCTGACAGCCCCGGCTCTCATGCTCATTGCTTGCCCGGTGCAGGGTCACAGTGAGACCTGCTCTGCCCGGCGGGGCGAGGTGCCGCAAGCGGCTACAGGACGCAGCCCCGTTGAGGGCCGTCAATGAGCCGTGAGGCAACGGTGCCTCGCGGTTCCACGCCCAACCTCACCTCACGACCCACTACCCCCGTGAGGCGCACCGCGCGCGCGACCTGCTCCTCGGTGATGCAGACGGCCGGCTGCGGCAGCCCGGCGGCGATGAAGCGCGCGCGGGCGAGCGGGACCGAGCACGAGGTGACGACCGCGAGCCGCTCGGGCGGCGTGGACGCGAGCAGCTCGCCCGCGCCCGCGATGGCGACGACGCCGTCCTGATCGGCGCTGTGGGCGGCGTCGATCGCCGCGCTTTCGCCAGCCGGATCGAGATCCGGCGCGCACACGCGCACGACCTCGCGCGACGGGCGTCCCTGCGCGGTCGTGACGACGAGATCCTCGTTCAGCCCGTGGCGGCGCGCCCAGTCGCGGTACACGCGGGCGATGGCGTGCGCGGAACCGACGAGCACGCCGTCGAGGTCGCGGAGCACGAACGGCGTCACGTATCGATGACCGTCGCCTCGCGCGCGCTGCGCCGCGCCGACTCGATGACGCGCAGCGCCGCCACGCTCTCGCGCGGGTCGACGGGCATGTCCGCTCCGTCGCGCAGGGCGTCGCGCACGCCTGCGTAGAACGCCTCGTAGGCGCCCCGGGCGATCGGCACCGAGCGCTCCCCGTCGCCGTTCACGATGCGCGCCGGCTCGCCCTCGCCCCACCCGTAGTCGCCCGGCCGCAGCCCCGCCGCGAGCTGGCCCTCCTGCGGGTCCAGGCCCGGCGTCTGGACGCCCGCGTGGGTCCCGCTCGCGCGCAGCGAGCGCCCGCCGGTCGGCGCGATGGCGCTCATCCACAGGTGCGCACGCACGCCCCCGGTGTGCTCGAGGGCGACGAAGACGTCGTCCTCGACCTGCGCGCCCGGGCGCCGCTCGTCGATCTCGGCGTACACCCGCAGGGGGGCGCCGAACAGGGCGAGCGCCTGGTCGACGAGGTGCGCGCCGAGGTCGAGCAGCAGGCCGCCGCCCTCGCGCGCCGCGGGGAGCTCTCGCCACGCGCCCGCGCGGATCTCGGGCCGGAAGCGCTCGAAGCGCGACTCGAAGCGGGTGATCGGGCCGAGCTCGCCGGACTCGACCATCCGGCGGACGGTGAGAAAGTCGCCGTCCCAGCGGCGGTTCTGGAAGACCGTCAACGGGACGTTCGCGGCCTCGAAGTCGTCAACGAGCGCGGCCGCCGCCGTCGCGTCGGCGGCGATCGGCTTGTCCATGACGACCGCGATGCGGGCCCCGAGCGCGGCCCGCGCGATCGGGATGTGCATCCGGTTCGGCGTCGCGATGACGAGCACATCGATCGCGGCCGCGTCGCCGAGCAGCGCATCGGCGTCGGGGGCGACCTCGACCCCGGGGTACGCCTCCCGTGCTCGCGCCGCGCGCTCGGGATCGGACGTCGTCACGGCCGCGATCTCGAGGCCGTCCGTCGCGGCGACGAGCGGCGCGTGGAACACGGCGCCCGCCAGCCCGTAGCCTGCGATCGCGACCCGCAGCGGCTCGCTCACGCCGCTATCCCCACGATGCCTCGCTCATCGGCCGCAACGTCGTCGTCAGCAGCCGGACGCCCGGCGGGCGCGTGATCGCGAACATGACGACGTCGGCGACGTCCTCGGGGCGCATCATCCCGTCGAGCTCGGGCATGTCCTCGGTGCGCCCCGTGCCGACCGCGAAGTCCGTCGCCACCCCGCCGGGGCAGATGCACGTGCAGCGCACGCCGTGTTCGCGCAGCTCGCCGTCGAGCGCGCGCGTGAAGCCGACCTGGCCGAACTTCGAGGCGTTGTAGACCGCCTCGCCCGGGAACGCGCGCACGCCCGCCACCGACGCGAGCGAGACGAAGTCGCCGCCGCCGGCCGCGACGAGGTGCGGCAGCGCCGCGCGCGCCGTGTACATGACGCCCTTGAGGTTGACGTCGATCATCAGCTCGAGCTGCTCGGGGTCGAGCTCGAGGAACGGCCCGTACGCCCCGACGCCGGCGTTGGCGACGACGATGTCCAGGCGCCCGTGCGCCTCGACGGTCGCCGCCACGAGCGCGTCGACCGCCGCCGGATCGCGCACGTCGGTGGCGACCGCCACAGCGCCCTCGATCCCGAGGTCGTCGCCGCTGCGCGAGCCGAGCCCGAGCGCGACGCCGGCCTGCGCCAGCCGGCGCGCGACCGCGGCGCCGATGCCGCGGCTCGCGCCGGTGACGAGCGCGACCTTCCCCGTCAGATTGTCCATCTCAGGAGTAACGGAGACTCGCCCCCGCCCGCTCGCGCTGCGTCTTGATGACCGCGTCGATCACCACCGCGACGAGCAGCACGGCGCCCGTGATCATGTACTTCACCGACGACTCGAGCGCGAGCAGGTCCATGCCGTTCGAGATCGAGCCGATGACGAGCGCGCCGAGCAGCGCGTGCCAGACCGAGCCGCGTCCCCCGAACAGGCTCGTCCCCGCGATGACCGGCCCGGCGATCGCCAGCAGCAGCAGGTCGCTTCCGCCCGAGCCCTGGTTGACCGCGAACAGCCGCGACGCCGCCAGCATCCCGCCCGCCGCCGCCATCGTGGAGGCCAGCACGAACACGGTCATCCGCACGCGGTTGACGCGGATGCCCACCCGCCGCGCGGCCTCGGCGTTGCCGCCGACCGCAAAGAGGTGGCGCCCGAACGTCGTCCGGGTCGTCAGGAACACGAAGATCGCGCAGAGCCCGACGAGGATCAGCCCCGCCAGCGGGATCCCGCGGTCGGACGTGAGCACGAGCACGGTCGCGATGGTCCCCGCGGCCACGAGGACCAGGCGGACCAGGAACGCGGTGAGGTTCGGCGGCGGGAGCCCGGCCCGCGCGCGGCGCGCCCGCTCCAGATAGCCCGAGGCGGCGTAGGCGCCGACGACGATCACCACGAGGATCCACCCGAACACGTCGCCGTAGAACGTCCCGGTGAGCCCGACGATCGTCTCGTCGCTGAGGTTGACGGTGCCCGTGTTGCCGAGCACCTTCAGCAGCGCACCCTGCCACGCGAGGAGACCGGCGAGCGTTACGACGAACGACGGGATCGCGAACTTCGTCACGAAGAAGCCGTTCATCAGGCCGATGACCGCGCCGACGGCGAGACCGGCCATGATCGCCGGCACCGGCCCCCAGCCGTGCTTGACGTTCAGCACGGCCATCACCGCGGCCGCCAGGCCGCTGACCGCGCCGACCGACAGGTCGATCTCGCCGAGGAGCAGGACGAGCACGACGCCGATCGAGATCGTGCCGACGGCGGCGATCTGCAGCACGAGGTTCGTGAGGTTGAACGACGTGAGGAAGCGGTCGTTCTGGCTCTGGAAGATGATCCAGATGAGCGCGAGCACGAATGCGACGCGCGCCGAACCGAGCTGCGCGAGCCGCATCGAGAGCAGCTTGCGGGTGCTCTCGGGCTCGGGCGGTGTCGCCTCTCCGGGGGCCGCGGGCTGTGTCGCGGTGGTCATGGCTTCGCTCCGCTCCGTGCTGTGGAACCGTTGCTCGACTGCGAGCCCGTGATAGCGCCGACGACCTCGTCGGGCGAGGACTCGCTCGTGTTGAAGGTCGCGACGCGACGGCCGAGCCGGAGCACGATCACGCGGTCGGCGACCTCGAAGATGTCCAACATGTTGTGGCTGATGTAGATGACGCCGAGCCCGCGCTCGCGCACGCGTTTGACGAGCGCGAGGACCTGGGCGGTCTGTGCGACGCCGAGCGCAGCCGTCGGCTCGTCGAGGATCAGGATCTTGGGATCCCCGAGCAGGGACCGGGCGATCGCGACAGACTGCCGCTGGCCGCCCGAAAGGCCGCCGACCTCCGTCCGCACGCTGCGCAGCGTGGTGACCGACAGCGAGTCGAGCAGGGCGAGGGCGCGCGTCTCCATGGCGATCTCGTCCATCGCCCTGACGACCGACTGGGGGCCGGCCTCGATCTCCTCGCTTCCGAGGAAGAGGTTGGCGACGACGTCGAGGTTGTCGCACAGCGCGAGGTCCTGGTAGACGGTCGCGATGCCCAGCCGCGTCGCGTCCTGCGGCGAGTGGATCGACACGTCGTCGCCGCCGAAGACGTAGCGACCCTCCTCGCCGGGCTGGATGCCGGAGATCGCCTTGATCAGCGTGGACTTGCCCGCGCCGTTGTCGCCGACGAGCGCAACGACCTCACCGGCGTCGACTTCGAAGTCGACGCCGGTGAGTGCCTCCACGGCACCGAAGCGCTTGCTCACCCCCTCCACCTGGAGCAGGTGACGTCCGGTGACCGCTGTGTCGGAGGCCGTGGTCATTGCGTGTCTCCTACTGGATCCCGTACTTCTTGCAAGCGGCTGCGTACGCCTTCGTGCAGATCTCGCTCGCCTTCCAGTACTTGTCCGCGATGACGGTGTCCTTCACCGTGTCCGCGGTGACGGCCTTGACGGCGATCTTCAGCGCCGGGACCTTGATCTTCCCGTTGTCCTCCGTCGTGTTCGCGCCGGTGACCTCCTTGCCCTGCGCCAGGGCCACGGCCCACTCGGCCGCGGTCTTCGCCATCGGCACGATCGGCTTGTAGACCGTCATGTACTGCTCTCCGGCGAGCACGCGCTGGATGCCCGCGAGCTCGGCGTCCTGGCCGGTGACCGGACGCGTCTTCGGATCGATGCCGGCGGCCTTCATCGCCGCGATCGCTCCGCCGCCCGTTCCGTCGTTCGCCGCGTAGACGCCGACGAACCCGTTCTTGCCCAGCGCCGAGATCGCCTGGTCCATCTCCGTCTGCGCCTTGGCGGGCGTCCAGCCGGGGGTGTCGTACTCCTTGGCGATCTTGAAGCCGCTCTTGTCGAGCACGGAATGCGCGCCCTGCTTGAAGAGCTTGGCGTTGTTGTCGGCCGGGTCTCCGTTGATCATCACGAGCGAGCCGGACTTCTTGTCGGCCTTGAGCTTGTCGACGAGGGTCTTCGCCTGAAGCTCCCCGACCGACGGGCTGTCGAACTCGACGTAGTAATCGGGCTTGGAGTTCAGGAGCAGGCGGTCGTAGCTGATGACCGGCACCTTCTTGGCGTTGGCCTGGTTGACGATCGCCGCCGCGGCCGCGCCGTCGACGGGATCGAGCACCATCACGTCGGCACCCTGCGCGAGGGCGGCCTCGGCCTGCTGCTGCTGCTTGGTGGCGTCCTGCGTCGCGTTCGAGTACAGGATCTTGCAGTCGGCGCAGAGCTCCTTGACGTTCTTCTCGAAGAGCGGCCGATCAGAGCTCTCGTAGCGGGCGGTCGTGTTCTCCGGCAGCAGGAAGGCGATCGTCTTCCCGCCGCCGCTGCTGCTCGTGCCACCGCCGCCCGAGCTCTTGTCGTCGTCGCCGCAGCCGGCGGCGAACAGCGCCAGCGCCGCAGCGCCGGTCGCCAGCGTCAGTGGGATGCCCCGCCGACGTGTTCCTCGCATGACCTTCATGTGACTGTCTCTCCTTTTGATCCCTTGACCGGGGAGGACGCCGCAGGAGCCGCGACCTCTGATTGCCGCGCCGCAAGTTCGAGCGCGCCGAGGACCTCGGCACGGTCGCCCAGCACGCCGCGAGTGATCCGAACGTCCTGCGCCGCCGAGGGGATGGCGTAGCGGTGGACCGCTTCTCGCAGGGGGTCGAGCAGGACGTCGTCGGCGGCGCTGACCGCACCCCCGACGATGACGAGCTCTGGGTTGAAGGCGTTGACGATGGCCGCCACGGAGCGGCCGAGCACGCGGCCGGCGTCGGCGATCGCGCGGCGGGCGCCGGAGTCGCCCTCCGCGGCGAGCGCCATGACCGCGTCGATCGTGAGGTCGTCGCCGTGGCTGGGGCGCAGCAGCGCGATGATCGCGTGGCCGCCGGCCATCATCTCCAGGCAGCCGCGGTTGCCGCAGCGGCAGATCGGGCCGCTCTCGTCGACGAGCACGTGGCCGAGCTCGCCCGCGGTGCCGCCGCTGCCGCGGTACAGCTCGCCGCCGAGGATCAGCCCGGCGCCGATGCCGCCCGAGACCATGAGGTAGATCGCGTCGCGCGCGCCGATCCCGGCGCCGAGCGTGACCTCGGCGAGCGCGCCGAGGTTCGCGTCGTTGTCGAGGTGCACGTGCACGCCGAGCCGCGCGGACAGCTCGTCGACGGGCTTGGCGCCCGCCCAGCCGGGCAGGATCTTGCCGGCGTGCACCGTGCCCGCCTCGATGTCGATCGGGCCCGAGAGCGCGACCCCGGCGCCGAGGATCCGGTCACCGTCGACGTCGGCGGCGTTCACGACCTCGTCGGCCAGCTCGACCGCCAGGTCGAGCGCCCGCGCGGCGGACGTGTCGACGTCCAGGTCCTGCTGGCGCTCGGCGAGGATCGTCCGCGACAGGTCGGCGATCGCGACGTGGACGTGCTCATGGGCGAAGTCGATGCCGAGCACGAGCCCGGCGGAGCGGCCGAGCGCGAGCAGGGTGGGCGGCCGGCCCTGCTGCGACGTGCGCGTGCCGGTCTGCTGCTCGACGACCATGCCGCTGGCCTGCAGGTCCGCGACGAGCGTCGACACCGTCGAGCGCGACAGGCCCGTGAGACGGGCGAGGTCGGCGCGGCTCGCGCTGCCGCGCCGCCGCAGCGTGTCGATCAGCTGGCGGCGATTGCGCTCGCGAAGCGACTCGAGTGACCCAGACCCGGCGGGTGCCATCGGCATAACTGTGCCCAGAAGCACAATGTTTTGTCAAGGCTCCGGCAAAAAGATCCGTCAAATACCGGAAGTTTGTCCAGGTCTCGGTGATTGAAGCGCGCGGGCGACCGACCACGAGCGCGGATCGGTCGGCGCAAGGCAGGCGGCGCTGCTATGCGCGGCCCGGCTGCGCCAGCGGCTCCGGCGACGGTCTCACCCGCAGCAGGCGCGCCGCGCCGGGCGGCAGCCACCAGTTCCAGCGCCCGAACAGCGAGACGACCGCGGGCACGAGCAATGCCCGGATGATCGTCGCGTCGATGAGGATCCCCGCCGCGAGCCCCGTGGCGAGGATCTTCACGTCGGTCTCCGGTCCGGAGGCCATCGCGGCGAACGCGAGGAACAGGATGAGCGCGGCGCTCGTCACGAGCCGGCCGGTGCGCGCGAGCCCGAACACCACCGCGTCGTCGGTGACCCCGGTGTGGTCGTACTCCTCGCGCATGCGGGCGAGCAGGAACACCTCGTAGTCCATCGAGAGCCCGTACAGGAACGCGAACACGATCAGCGGGATCCAGGAGGCGAGCGAGCCGGTGGCCGCGATGCCCCATAGCTCATCCGAGCCGTGGCCCTCCTGCCACACGAGCGCCATGACTCCCCAGGCCGCGCCGACCGACAGGACGTTCAGCACGATCGCCTTGGCCGGCAGCAGGAGCGAGCGGAAGGCGCGCGCCAGCAGCACGAACGTGAGCAGCGAGATCAGCGCGATCATGAGCGGGAAGGATCCGTAGACGGCGTCGATGAAGTCCGCGTTGAGCGGACCCGAGCCGCCGACCCTTGCGTCCGGCGACGCGGCATGCGCCGCGTCGCGCACCGCCTCGACGGTGTCCCGGCCCGCCGCGGTGTCGTCGCCCTCGTGCGGTGCGGTGGCGACGACCGCCAGGCCGTTGCGCCGCCAGTCGCGGTTGTCGGGGGCCACCGAGCCCTGCACGCCGTCGACTGCCTCCGTCGCGGACTCGACCTGCGTGGCATCGGTTGCGGGAACGAGCGTCTCGATCGGGCCCATCGCCCCCGATCCGATACCCGAGTCCTTGAGCGCGGTCAGGCCCTCCTTCGCGGGTCCCGCCTGCGCGATCGTGTCGGGATCCGAGTTGCCGAGATGCAGGTTCGTCGCCGGCACGATGAGCGCGAAGAGGATCGCCACGGCCGCGAAGGCGGCCAGGCCGCGGCGCCGGACCACGAACTCCGACCAGCGCTGCCAGAAGCTCTGGCTGCGGTCCCGGCGCCGGATCCGCTTGCGGTCGAGCTTCGGCCCGAACGACGCGAGGATGACCGGCAGCAGCGTGATCGCCACGACCGTCGCGACGAGCGGGATGAGCATCCCGCCGTAGCCCATGCTGCGCAGGAACGGCAGCGGCAGCGCGATGAGGGCGAGCAGCCCGACCGCGACGGTCGTGCCCGAGAAGACGACCGCTCGGCCGGCCGTGGCCATGGCGGCGGCGACCGCCTCGTCGCCTTCGAGCCCCTTGTCTCGCTCCTCGCGCCAGCGAACGACGATCAGCAGCGCGTAGTCGATCGATACCCCGAGGCCGATCAGCGCGACGAGGAACTGCACGATGGGGGAGACGTCGGTGATCGTGGTCAGCCCCCACAGCAGCAGGAACGACACGAGCACCGACGAGATCGCCATCGCGAGCGGCACGAGCGCGAGCCACGAGCCGAACACGAAGATGAGCACGAGGAGCGCGCCGACGCCGCCGAGAACGGCTTCGAGCAGCACGCCCGTGCCCTGGTCTGCCTCTCCGGTCGAGTCGAACAGCGCGTCGTAGCCCGTCAGCCGCACGGGCGCGCCGGCGACGGTCGTGTCGCGCAGCGCGTCGCGCAGGTCGCGCTGGGCGTCGACGCTGCCGCCGAACGGGTCGTCGCTGCGCGGCGGGAAGGCGTAGACGAACGCCGTCCGGCCGTCACGCGAGATGAACATGCGGTCGCCGGTGGAGCCGAACCCGGCCACGCGCGCCTGCGGCACGGCCTGCTTCGTGACCCGCTCGAGCCGGCGCAGCTCCTGCCGGACGGCGGGCGAGGTGGCCGACGTGCCGCTCGGCAGCTGCACGACCGGCACGAGCGGCAGGGTCTCG
Organism: Solirubrobacteraceae bacterium; assembly: GCA_050696955.1. Taxonomy (GTDB): domain Bacteria; phylum Actinomycetota; class Thermoleophilia; order Solirubrobacterales; family Solirubrobacteraceae; genus CADCVQ01. The sequence continues at coordinate 10,981 of JBOGYT010000249.1, forward strand.
CCACCGTTGCCGTACGCGCGCAGGATCTCCTGGCTCGCCTCCCAGCCCTCGCGTCCGGGCACGCTGAAGCGCTGGTCCAGGGACTGCGAAGCGGGGCCGGCGGCGCCGATCCCGATGAGCGTCAGGAGGAGCCAGCCGATGCCGACGAGTCGCTTGTGGCGCAGGACGGCGCGGGTGATCTGCTGCATCGAGTTCGCTCTCCCTGAGGTCGCTCGCGGGGCGGGCGGTCGTTTGTATCACAAATGATTGTGCGGACGTATGATCTGTTCGTGAACTTCCCGGACCACGAAGCGGTGAACGCCTACACGGGCTTTCTCCTGCGGAAGGTGTCGACGGCGTCGTTCAACGCGTTCGCGAAGGTCGTCGCCGCGCACGGCCTGCACCCCATGCACTTCGGCATGCTCACGATCATCGAGGCCGAGGAGCCGGTCTCCCAGCAGGAGCTGAGCCGCCGCACCGGGATCGACCCGAGCACGATGGTGGCGCGGATGGACGTGCTCGACGAGCTGGGTCTCGTGGAGCGCGCGCGCTCGGCGGCAGATCGGCGCAGCTACGACATCCGGCTCTCGCGCGCGGGGCGCTCGTTACTCATGGAGCTGCGCGCCGAGGGACAGGAGCACGGCGACCGCTTCTTCGCCCCGCTCACGCCGAGCGAGCGCAAGCAGCTCCACGACCTGCTGGCCAAGCTCGCGGCGAGCCTCGGCGAGCCGTAGGCTCTACGCCGTGATCGCCAGGCTCGACTTCGTCGCTGTCCCGTCACAGGACGCCGAGCGCTCGCGCAGCTTCTACGTCGACACGCTCGGGCTGCGGCCGGACGAGCACGGGCGCTTCGAGGCCTGGGTCGGGGAGACCTGCCTGGGCATCTGGGAGCCCGCGCGCTTCGGCATGCCGTTCGCGCCGCAGAAGGGCGCCCATCTCGCGCTGCACGTCGACGACGTCGCGGCGGCGCGCGCCGACCTGGAGAGCAAGGGCGTCGAGTTCGCCGGCGACGTGCTGGACACCGGGGTCTGCCACATGGCGTTCTTCACCGATCCGGACGGCAACGACCTCATGCTGCACCATCGCTACGCCCCGTACGGCTGAGCGACAGCACCGCGTCGACGGTGGTCTCGAGCTGCGCGAGCGACACGCCCGACCGTCAAGCGCGAACCGCGGCGAGCGCGCGCCTGATCTGCTTCGGCGTCGACGTGCCGCGCACGCCGAGGCCCTGCGCGAAGTGCGCGACGCGCAGCTCCTGCAGCATCCAGTGCACGGCGGGCGCGGCGGCGCGACCACCGCGGTCCCGGTACTCCTGCTCCAGCTCGCCGATCGCGCTCATCCGATCGCGGTCGGCGGCGACGGCATCGGGCAGGCGGTCCAGCCGGCGGATTGCGGCGCGCAGGTAGCGCACGACGTCGGGCAGGCGAGCCGCGCTGGTGGCGGCGACGAAGCCCGGGTGGACGAGGCCACCGAGCTGCCTGGCGATGTCGAGACGCGCCGGCTGGAGGGCCGGATCGGCCGACAGCTCGTCAAGGCGCCGGCGCAGCTGCGCCGCAACGTCGAGCACGGCGACGACGTCTGCGACGATCGCGGCCGCCGTCTGCGCGAGCCGCGCGGCGACGTGCTCGCGTAGCGCGGTGAACCCCGCTTCATCCCACGCGGGCCCGCCGCCGGATGCGATCAGCGCGTCGAGCGCCGCGACGTAGGCGTCGTCCAGCACGGCCGCCGCGCCGCCGTCCGGAGCGCCCGCAAGCGTCAGCGCGGCCTTGGTCGACAGTCCGCGCTGCGTGGAGCGCAGCGGCGACGCCAGCGTCAGCATCAGCAGGCGTCGTGTCCCGGCGCGCATCGCAACGGCGGCCGCGTCGGGCGTCTCGAAGGCGCGTACCGCGACGCTGGCGCCCTCGTCCACGAGGGCGGGGTACGCGCGCACGGCGCCGCCCGTTCCCGGCAGCGTGATGCTGCGCGGCAGGTCGCCCATCGTCCAGCCGGTCAACCCCTCGCGCTCGACCGGTGCGGTCTGCTCGGCGAGCTGCGCTCGGAGCCGCGGTTGGACCTCGTCGCGCAGCGCGTCGAGGTCGTCGCCCGCGGCAACGGCGGCGCCGCCGTCATCGTGGACCTCGAACCGCGGCCGCAGGTGGACGGGCAGGCGCGACAGGTCGAACTGCTCCGGCGCCGCACGCACGCCGCGCAGACGCTCGAGCTCGCGCGCCACGGCGTCGACGATCGGTTCGCGCCCGGATTCCATGGCCGCGACGACCTGCGCCGCCGTCTCCGGGATCGGCACGAGCGGTCGGCGCAGCTGCTTGGGCAGCGATCGGATCAGCGCGATAACGAGCTCCTCGCGTAGACCCGGCACGAGCCAGTCGAAGCCGTTGGAGCGCAGCCGCGGCAGGGCCGCGAGCGGAACGTTCACCGTGACGCCGTCGACGTCCGAGCCGGGCTCGAAGCGGTAGGTCAGCGGCAGCGCGATGTCGCCCTGGCGCCATTCGTCGGGTAGCGCGGCCGGGTCGATCTTGACGTCGCCGACGAGCAGCTCGCGGGTGAACGTCAGCAGCGCCGGGTCGTGCCGCCGCGCGTCCTTCCACCAGCGATCGAAGTGCGCGCCGGACACGACGTCCTGCGGGATGCGCGCGTCGAAGAAGTCATGCAGCTGCGCGTCCGTCGCGACGATGTCCCGCCGCCGCGCGCGATGCTCGAGCTCCTCGACCTCGTCCAGCAGCGCGCGGTTCGCGGCCAGGAAGCGGTGGCGAGCGTTCCAGTCGCCCTCGATCAGCGCGCGCTGGATGAACAGCGCGCGCGCCAGCTCCGGGTCGATCGCGCCGTAGGGCACGGTGCGAGCGGCCACGACCGGCAGGCCGTAGAGCGTCGCGCGCTCGGTCGCCACGACGGAGCCTGGCTTGGCCTCCCAGCGCGGCTCGGAGTGCGTGCGTTTGATGAGGTGCGCCGCGAGCGGCTCGATCCAGCGCGGCTGGATCCGCGCGGCGCTGTGGCCGAGCAGGCGCGTCGTCTCGACAAGCTCGGCGACCATCACCCACGCTGGCGGCTTGCGCGCGAGCGCCGAGCCGGGCGACAGCGTGAAGCGCGCGCCGCGCGCGCCCGCGTACTCGCGCCTGCCCCCGTCGCGCGCCCCCACGTGCGAGAGCAGACCCGCGAGCAACGCGCGGTGGATGTCGTCGGCCGCCGCCGGCTGATCGTTGATCCTCACGCCGACCGAGCGCGCCGAGCGGCGCAGCGAGCCGGCGAGATCCTGCCACTCGCGCACCCGCAGGTAGTGCAGGAACTCGGCGTGGCACATCTTGCGAAAGCCGTTGCGCGAGCGCTCCTTCTGCTGAACGCGCAGGTGGCGCCAGAGGTTTCCGAACGCGAGGAAGTCCGAGCCCTCGTCCTCGAAGCGCGCGTGGTGCTGGTCGGCCTCCGCGCGCTTGTCGGCCGGTCGCACGCGCGGGTCCTGAATCGACAGCGCGGCCGCGATCACGATCACCTCGTCGGCGCAGCCGAGCCTGTCGGCCTCGAGCACCATCCGTCCCATGCGCGGATCGACCGGCAGCTGCGCGAGGCGGCGGCCGAGCTTCGTCAGCCGGCGCCGGGGATCGTCCGCCTCGAGATCGAGCGCTCCGAGCTCGTGCAGCAGCAGCTTGCCGTCGCGCACCCGGCGGCGGTCGGGCGGGTCGAGGAAGCCGAAGTCCTCGACCTCGCCGAGCTGCAGGGCCTCCATCTGCAAGATCACGGCGGCGAGCGACGTGCGCAGGATCTCGGGATCGGTGTACGCGGGGCGCTGCGCAAAGTCCTCTTCGGCGTAGAGGCGGATGCAGATGCCATCCGACGTGCGTCCGCAGCGGCCCATGCGCTGGTTCGCGGACGCCTGCGAGATCGGCTCGATCGGCAGCCGCTGCACCTTCAGCCGCGAGCTGTAGCGGCTGATCCGCGCGCTGCCCGGGTCCACGACGGCGCCGATCCCCGGCACGGTCAGCGAGGTCTCGGCGACATTCGTCGCGAGCACGACGCGGCGCTCGCTGTGCGCCTTGAACACACGCTGTTGCTCGGCCGGCGACAGGCGCGCGTAGAGCGGCAGGATCGCCACCTCCTTCGGCAGCCGGCCGGCCAGCGCCTCAGCGGTGTCGCGGATCTCGCGCTCGCCGCTGAGGAAGACGAGCACGTCGCCGGGCGCGTCGCGCAGCAGCTGTGTGACGGCGTCGCCGATCGCGTCGACGGGGTCCGTCTCGTCGGCGACCGGCTCGTAGCGGACCTCGACTCCGAACGTCCGGCCGGAGACCTCGACCACCGGCGCGCCGCCGAAATGCGCGCTGAAGCGGCCGGGGTCGATCGTCGCGCTCGTGATCACGAGTTTCAGCTCGGGGCGCCGGGGCAGCAGCCGGCGCAGGTAGCCGAGCAGGAAGTCGACGTTCAGGCTGCGCTCGTGCGCCTCGTCGACGATGATCGTGTCGTAGCGGCGCAGCCGGCGGTCGTGCTGGATCTCGGCGAGCAGCAGGCCGTCGGTGAGCAGCCGCACGACCGTCTCGGGGTTGGACCTGTCCTCGAAGCGCACCGCGTAGCCGACCGCCGTCCCGAGTTCCACATCGAGCTCGTCGGCGATCCGCTGGGCGACCGTGCGCGCCGCGATCCGCCGCGGCTGCGTGTGGGCGATCGACGTACGCCCGAGCTCGAGGCAGATCTTCGGCAGCTGCGTCGTCTTGCCGGAGCCGGTCTCGCCCGCGACGATGACCACTTGGTGGTCGCCGATCGCCGCGAGCAGGTCGGCGCGGCGCGCGCTGACAGGCAGGTCGGGCGGGTAGCTGATCTGCGGGATGACGGCGGCCATGGGGAATGCCGAGGATAGGCCCGAAGGCCGGCTAGACGACCACGTGGGACCCGTCGTCGAAGACGATCAAGCCGCCGTGGCGCAGCCAGCCCGCGGCGTCCTGTGGCCCGCTCAGCAGCGCTGCCTTTCCCAGCGCCTCGGCCTCGAGCGCTGTCGGTGCCAGGGCGGTTGTCTGAACGATGCCGGTGTAGGCCGGAAGCCTCGTTGCGGGATCGAGCAGGTGGTGCGCCGGCTTGAGTCGCTCCATCCAACTGCGCTTCGTGATGGACGTCGTCGCGACCGCGCCGGCGGCCAGCTTGAACTCGTGCAGGATTCTCTGGCTGAGCGGTGCCGCCACCGCGACGGTGCGCTGGAGGCCTCCGCTGCCGCCGACGCGCAGATCGCCCTCGCAGTCGACGAGGAAGCTGTGGTGCTCCTGCAGCATCTCGCCGACGACATCGGCGAGCATGCCCTTGACGATGCCGCCTCCATCGAATCTGACCCCCGGCGGGCGCGTAACGGTGGACGTGTCGAAGTCGACGTTGATCGTGCGCCAGCGGCGATCCGGATGCGCTCGGGCGGGCTGGCGGGCCGGCGCCAGCGCGAGCGCGAGCGGCAGTGCCAGCGAGCCTCGGAACCGTTCGGTCTTGTAGCCGAGCTCCTCGATCGCGTCCAGCATCGTGGCGTCCACGAGGCCGCCGGTCGCCTGGGCGGCGTCGACAACCGCCTGGACGAAGCGCGCCATGATCGCAGTGACCGGCACCGACGTCCCCTCGTCGCCGTTGAGGCGCGACAGCTCACTCTCGGGCTTGAAGCGCGAGAACGCCGCGTGCCATACGAGCAGAAGATCCCGGGCCGCGATCACCGCCTCGCCCGGTTCTCCGACAGGCCCTGCGCCCTCGACCACGACCGTCGTGTTGCCGCCGAAGCACGAGAAGGTTCTGGAAGCTTCGATCATCGAGTTGCATGTGACCGCGGCATAACTGGCGGCGGCTCGCAGGCGCGACGTGCCGCCGAGGAGCGTCGTCTTTGACCGGCGGGTGGTCCCGGCCTCACGGGGCCTTCGTGAGGCCGTCCGGTGGTGGGCAGGCGCGGGCGCGGCCGTTCTGGATTGGGCGGCATCGCGCCCTCCATGCGCGCATCCGAGCGCGTACCTGCGGCACCGTGTCGAAGGTCGCCTGCGCGTTCGGCGTGGTCGTGATCTTCAGCAGCTTCGCGGTGGTGGCGGTCAGCGGTATGCGGCGGTAGACGTCGACGTGCATGGTCGTCGTGATCCTTAGCAGGTCGCGGCGCGCTCCGAACGTGAGGCTGAAGCGCCCCTCGATCGGTGCGAACGTGTGCGGGTCGACGTCGTAGACCATCCGCCGCACCGTCTGCGGATCGTTGGGACTGCGCCGACGCTGCTCGATGACGAACCTGCGCACGGTGCGGCCGCGCAGCTGCTGCTCGCCTCTGTCGGTGACGGTGCCATCAAGCAGCAGCGAGCGCAGGTCGACGGTCGGGTCGCCGCTGCCCCGGCCGAGGACGGACGGCAGCCGCGCGGCTGCCTCGCGGTCGCGGTAGCCGCGCGTGACGTGCAGCGTGTCTT
>JBOGYT010000250.1:0-4529 GCA_050696955.1 Solirubrobacteraceae bacterium
CAGTAGCCCTTCATCACCGTCGGGCCGCGAACGAGGATCTCGCCGATGTCGCCCTGCGCGACGTCGTTGCCGTCGTCGTCGACGAGCTTCATCTCCATGCCGGGCACCGGGATCCCGATCGAGCCGGGCTTGCGCTCGCGGTCCGGCCGGTTGAAGGAGGCGATCGCGCACGTCTCGGACAGCCCGTAGCCCTCGAGCACCTTGCAGCCGAACGCCTCCTCGAAGCCGCGCATCACCTCGACCGGCATCGACGCGCCGCCCGACGCGCAGACGCGCAGGGTCGAGTAGTCGTGCTTGTCGCGATCGGGGTGGTTGAGCAGCGCCCCGTACATCGTCGGCACGCCCTCGAACACCGTGCACTTGTCGCGCTCGAGGATCTCCAGCGCCTTGGCCGGATCGAAGCGCGGCAGGAGCGTCACCGCCGCCCCCGAGCAGACCGCGGCGTTCATCGTGCACGTCTGGCCGAAGGAGTGAAACAGCGGCAGGCCGCCGAAGATGACGTCGCCCTCGCCGAGGCCGAACAGGTCCACGGCGGCGGAGATGTTCTTGCGCAGGTTGTCGTGCGTGAGCTCGGCGCCCTTCGGCTTGCCGGTCGTCCCGGACGTGTAGAGGATCACCGCCGTGTCGTCGCCGGCCCGCTCGGCGATGTCGTCGTCGGGCTCGTGGGCGAAGATCTGCCCCTCGATCTCGCCCGGCTTGACGGAGATCACCTCGACGTCGCCGGCCTCGTCGGCACCCGCCTGCGCGGCGTCGACGAAGTCGTGCCACGCCCACAGCACCTTGACCTCGGGATCGGAGAGGTAGAAGCCCACCTCGCGCGCCTTGAGCAGGACGTTCATCGGCACCACGACGCCGCCGGCGCGCAGCACGCCGTAGTAGACGGCCGGGAAGTACGGGACGTTGGGCAGCATGATGCCCACGCGGTCTCCGACCCCCACCCCCATGCTCTTGAGCATCGCCGATACGCGCGCGCTGGCCTGGTCGAGCAGCCCGTAGTGAAACGCGGCGTCGTCGAGCTTGACCGCGATGGCGTCGGGATGCTCCGCGGCCGTGCGGGTGAGGTTGTGGGCAAGGTTTTCGGACATGGTGGCAATCTAACCGGCCAGTGGCCGACCTGCTGCCGATCACGCGCGATCTCGCGATCCCGCTCGACGAGATCACGCTGCGCGCGAGCCGCTCCTCGGGACCGGGCGGCCAGCACGCCAACGTGACCGCCTCGCGGATCGACGCGAGCTTCGACGTCGCGGCCTCATCCACGCTCAGCGACGAGCAGAAGCGGCGTATCGCCGCGCGTTGCGGCCCGGTCGTCCGCGCGGTCGCCCAGGACGCGCGCAGCCAGACCCGCAACCGGGCGCTCGCGCTCGAGCGCCTCGCGGCGCGGCTGGAGCGCGCGCTGCAGGTTCAGCGGGCGCGACGCCCGACGAAGCCGACGAAGGCCTCGCGCAAGCGGCGCCTGGAGGACAAGCGCCGCGGCGCGCAGCGCAAGCGCGACCGCCGCCGGCCGAGCGCCGAGGATCACTGACGGCCGGGCGCGGCGAGCGGCGATACTGACGGCGCATGGCCTTCGTCCCACCCGCCCGCCACCTCCTGCGCGCGAAGGACCTCGCCGACGCCCGCTACTTCGAGTCGCTGGCCGTCGATGACATGGCCGACGCCGCGGGCCTCTCGCGTGCTCACTTCAGCCGCGAGTTTCGCCGCGCGTTCGGTGAGTCCCCGCACGCGTACCTGCTCACCCGCCGCCTGGAGCGCGCCGCCGCCCTGCTGCGGACCACCGATCACTCGGTCGCCGACATCTGCCTCTCGGTCGGGCTGCAGAGCATCGGCTCGTTCACGACGAGCTTCACCCGCACCTACGGCATCTCGCCGAGCGTCTACCGCGCGGCCTACCCGCCGGCGGCCCACCAGGCGCGAATCCCGACGTGCGTCATGCGGGTGTACGGGCGTCCGCAACACCGCACGTTTCGAGAAGACAGCGCGGCGGCCGCGGATTAGCGTGGTCGGTGATTGTTCCGTCGACCCAGGAGGACCCGATGATCAAGCTCACCACCACGCAGCTGTGGGTGCACGACCAGGACGAGGCGCTCGCGTTCTACACCGACAAGCTCGGCATGGAGGTTCGTGCCGACGTCACCGTCGCCGAGATGGGCGACTTCCGCTGGCTGACGGTCGGGCCTCCGGGGCAGCCGGAGGTCGCCGTCGTGCTGATGGCCATCCCGGGCCCGCCCGTCATGGACGCCGAGACATCCGAGCAGGTGCGCGAGCTCATGGCGAAGGGCTTCGCGGGGACGATCTTCCTCACGACCGAGGACTGCCAGTCCAGCTATGAGGAGCTCAAGGGCCGCGGCGTCGAGTTCGTCGAGGCGCCCGAAGAGCGTCCCTACGGCATCGACTCGTCGTTCCGCGATCCGTCGGGCAACAGCATCCGGCTCACCCAGGTGCAAGAGCTGGCGGCGACCTGAGGGCCGGGCGGCAGCCGATCAGCCGGCCGGGTCGGGATCTCGCGGCGTCTCGAAGACGCCGTCGATGAGCTCGACCCGGTAGCCGTCGGGGTCCGCGACGAAGCAGATCCGGAACTCGTCGCGCCCGCCGGGCGCGTACGGCGGCTTCTCGGGCTCGATCCCCTGTTCGGCCAGGCGCGCGAGCAGCCCGTCGAGGTCCTCGACCTCCACGGCGACGTGGCCGTACCCGGACCCGAGGTCGTAGGGCTCCTCGCGCCCCTCGTTGACCGTCAGCTCGAGCGTGTCGCCGTCGCCGGGCAGCCCGAGGTAGATGTTGTAGGCGCCGTCGAACTGCAGGCGGCCGCGGCGCTCGAAGCCGAGCGCCTCGTAGAAGCGCAGCGACGCATCGACGTCGCGCACGCGAACGTTGGTGTGGGCGAATCGCATGCCCGTCTTCTACCCGCTCCGCGCGGGTCGCGCCGTCAGTAGCCCTTGGGGTGCCGGACGCGGTAGCCGGCCGACGAGCGCATCTCGGTCTGCCAGCGGCTGCCAGTTTGCGTCCGGCCGCTCGTGTCGAAGCGCAGGCCGGCGACGACCATGTACATGTGGCCGGTGTTGGCGTACAGCGTGATCCACGTGCCCGGACCGGAGGAGCCCCAGTTCATGAAGCCGCCCGAGGGCATTGAGGCGCTCAGCAGCCCGCCGCCGTGCAGCGCGTAGGAGACCGAGCCCGAGCAGTCATAGCCGGCGTCCTCCCAGTCGCCGTGACCGCCGCCGTAGATGTACGGCTTCTTGGCGATCCGGTTGCCCGCGGCGATGACCGCCTGGACGGCGGGCGGCGCGGACGCCGGAGCGATCGCCAGCCCGTCGGCGCCAAGCCGCGCCCTGCTGCCGGGCCCGAGCTTGAGCGGCGCGTCCTCGGCGGCCTTGATCTCCTCCATCGTCGCGCCACCGGTGATGGCCGACGAGGAGATCGCGCCGCCGTTGAAGACGATGTCGCGCAGCGCGCGCGCGTCGCTGCGGGTCACCTTGCCATCGGCGCGGCGCAGCTGGGAGCGCTCAAACTGCTTGACCGACTTCTTCGTTCCGCGGCCGAATGCGCCGTCGACGTCGGTCGGCACGCCGACGCGGGTGAGGTAGCGCTGCAGCACGCGGACGTCGTGGCCGCGCTTTCCGACCTTGAGGGTGCGATCCCCGAAGCGGTACTTCGTCTTGGCAGTTGCGGCGGCCGGCACGAGCGCGACGAGCACGAGAAGCGCCATCAGCGACACCGTGGTACGGAACGACGACTTCACGCGGGCTGGACCCCTTCTCCTCCGGGTGCCTGCGGGGTTAGCTGACGGGCTCGCGCAGAAAGAGCTAGCGCTACACCGCATTAAGCGGCGATTCGCCCCCGGGCCACATACTCCTGCGACCCAAGTGGTTCCCCCGCTCCCCGCCGATGATCGGCGCGGATTCGGCTGGTCAAATCGCGCGGAACGTTAGCGCACGATCAAGACGCGTGCATCTTCACGTCCACATAACTTTGGCGCGACGTCGACATAACACCGGAGAGGCGTCTATCGCGATCTACTGCGACAGGACGGCGTCGACGAGCGCCAGCGCGACTTCGGCCCGTGTACGCAGGGATTTCTCGAGGATGTACTCGCCCGGCGCGTGGGCCTCGCCCCCCAGCGGGCCGAGGCCGTCGACCGTGACGTCGATCGCCTGCGCCATGTAGCTCGCGTCGCTCGCGCCGCCGCGCTCGGCGGCCATGACGGGCCGGCCAAGACGCGCCCCCGCCGACGCGAGCAGGTCGACCGTCGCCGCGCGCGCGTCGAGGCCCGGCCAGCAGCGCTGCATCGTGGGCTCGAGACGCACCCCGTCGACGGCCTCGGGCAGCCCCTGGAGCACGGCGTCGAAGGCCTCGGCGCCGTCGGCGCGCAGATCGCACAGCAGCTCGCCCGTGGCCGGCACGACGTTGAACGCGTCGCCGCAGCGCACGACCGTCGGCACCGCGGTGAGGTGCTGCGGGCCCGCCGGATCGTGGCGCTCGGCCACCGACTGCGCGGCGCGCGCCAGCGCGAGCAGCGCGTTGGCGCCGTCGTCGGG